>JALOSK010000187.1 GCA_025458465.1 Sandarakinorhabdus sp.
CGGCTGGATGCGGCGGTGGCGGCGGAACTGAAGCCGTTGAAGCTGGATGCCGCGCGTTTCCGCACCCGCATCACGCCGCTGCCCGACGCCGAATGGGGCCCGGAAGGGCAGGAACGCGCCGAGTTCGAGATTGCCACCAACCCCGGTGCCGATTTCGCGCCGCTGATCAAGATTGCCTCTGGCGGGGAATTGTCCCGCTTCATCCTCGCGCTGAAGGTGGCGCTGGCCAGCGCCGGCAGCGCCGGCACCATGATCTTCGACGAGATTGATCGCGGCGTCGGCGGTGCCGTGGCCAGCGCCATCGGTGATCGGCTGGCGCGGCTGGCGGGGGAGGCGCAGGTGCTGGTGGTCACCCACAGTCCGCAGGTGGCGGCGCGCGGCCACAGCCAGTGGCAGATCGCCAAGGCCAGCGCCGATGGCATCACGCGCACCAGTGTCACATTGCTGGGCGAGGATGCCCGGCAGGAGGAGATTGCCCGCATGTTGTCTGGCACCGATGTCACCGCCGAAGCCCGTGCGCAGGCCTCGCGCCTGCTGGAAGGCGCCTGAGCCATGGCGCCGACTGTTCTTGATCGTCGCCAGATGTTGTCGGCGCTGGCGGCAGCGGTTGCCGCGCCGGCCACCGCGCAGATGGCGCGCCGGCCGGCACCGCTGCGCCATGATGCGGTGCAATCGCTGATCGATGCCTATGTGAAGGATGGCCGGGTGCCGGGCGCCGTGGTGGCGCTGGTGGAGCCGGGCGCGCACAAGCCGGTGTTCCTCAGCGCCGGGGTCAGCACATTTGGCGGCAGCCAGAAGGTCACGCCCGATACGCTGTGGCGCATCTATTCGATGTCAAAGCCGATCACGGCCTGGGCGGTGATGCAGCGGGTGGCAGCCGGCGAATTGGCGCTGGACGAACCGATTGCCCAGCACATGCCTGAATTCGCCCGGATGCAGGTGCTGATCGATCCCAAGGCGGGGCTTGCGGCCCGGCCGGCCAGCACGCCGATCACCGTGCGCCACCTGCTCACCCACACGGCCGGTTTTTCCTATGCCATTTCCGGCAATGGGCCGCTGGAGCGCGAGTACAAGCGCCTCGGCATCCAGCCGGGCAGTGTGCCGGGGTTCCTGCAACCGGGGGAAGGGGCCTTGCCCGATCTGCAGGCCATGACGGCCTTCCTTGCCGGCCTGCCGCTGGCGCTGGAACCGGGCACGGCGTGGAAATATTCGGTCAGCCTGGATGTGGCCGGCGCGCTGTTGGAACGGGTGGCCGAAGACACGCTGGACCGGGTGCTGGACCGCCAGCTGTTCGGTCCGCTGGGCATGACCTCCACCGGTTTCTGGGCGCGCGATGCTGCCCGGCTTGCCGGCAATTATCTGTGGATCGACCGCAAGACCGGCAAGCCCACCACCACACCCGATCCGGTGATGCCGCTGGAGAAGGATGGCTTCACCAGCCGGCCGCGCCTGTTGTCGGGCGGCGGCGGGCTGGTGAGTTCGGCGCGTGATTATGCCCGCTTCGCCCAGATGGTGCTGAACGGCGGCGAATTTGCCGGCCGCCGCATCGTGCCGGCCGGCACGGCGCAACTGGCGCTTTCCAACCTGTTGCCGCCGGGGGTGTTCCATGAAGAGCGCAATGGCTTTGCCGCCGGCGGCCGCTTGACCCTGTTCGACACGCGCGCCGGTGCCAGCGGCGGTCCGGCGCTCACCTATGGCTGGGGCGGGGCAGCCAGCACGCTGTTCCTGGTCGATCGTGTGCGCCAGTTCGCGATGGTGGCGATGCTGCAGTTCATGCCCTATGGCCGCTTCCCGTTCGAACCCGACATGGGCACGGCGCTGGCCCGGGACATGGATGGGCGCTGATACGCCTGCGCGCACCATTGCCCGGCTGCTGCTGGCCGTGGCCTATTTCGCCGTCGGCATCGTCCATCTGAAAAGCCCCGAAGGCTTCCTGCCGATCATGCCCGATTGGGTGCCGGCGCCGCGCGCGGTGGTGATCGGCACCGGCCTGGCCGAGATTGCCGGCGCCATCGGCCTGATGGTCCCAAGGCTGCGGCGCGCGGCGGCCTGGGGGCTGGCCGCCTATGCGGTGTGCGTGTTTCCGGCCAACATCAAGCATGCGGTGGAGGGCGTTCCGGTGTCGGGCGTCACGCTGGGCTGGGCCTATCATGGGCCGCGCCTGCTGGCACAGCCGGTGATCATCTGGTGGGCGCTGTGGGCGGGTGGAATCACCGATTGGCCGTTTCGCAGGGCCAAATCTGGTAAGGCAGGGGCGCGCTGATGTTCGCAGGCCATTTCGCAGCCTCGGTGGTGGCCAAGGCGGCGGCGCCGCGCTTGCCGTTCTGGGCCTGCGTGGCGGCGGCGCAGGCGCTGGACTATCTGTGGGCTGGCCTCATCCTGGCCGGCGTCGAGAAACTGCGGGTGGACCCGGCGCTGATCGGTTCACCGCTCGACCTGTTCCACATGCCCTGGTCGCACAGCCTGGCGATGGCGCTGTTGTGGTCGGCGCTGCTGGGCTGGCTGGCGGTGCGGCGCTGGGGCGGGGCCGGCTGGTGGATCGGCGCTGTCGCATTCTCGCACTGGCTGGCCGATCTGATCGTGCACAGGCCCGATCTGCCGCTGTGGCCCGGCGGCGAAGCGCGGCTGGGCCTTGGCCTGTGGACGCTGCCGGAACTGGCGGTGACGCTGGAAATCGGCCTGCTGGGCCTTGCCATGGCCTGGTGGACGGCGCGGCGGGCGCGTGCCCGGCTGTCGGTGAGGCCGGCGCTTGGCTGGTTCGTGGCGCTGCTGGTGCTGGCCGCGATCAATGAACTGCCCGGCGATCCACCCACCCCGGCCGGCATGGCGCTGCTGTCGCTGTTTGCCTTCACCCTGCTGGTGGGGCTGGCGGCGCTGGTGGACCGGGCGGACGCCCGCCGGTCCTGAAGCAGCGTCCAGATGGGGCCACGGCGGCGATGGGGGCGTGCCCCCGTGGCCTCACCCGGATCAGCGCTGCGATCCGCTGCCGGCCAGCATCGGGTGCGGCGGTATGCCGGCCGCCGAAGTGGCAACCGCCGTTACCGAGGCGCTGATCAGCACCGCCACAGCGAGGGCAATGATACGCATGGGTCATCTCCTTCAGGTTTGGTGCCGGCTGCTGCGGACACCGGGGGGCGGCGTCCGCAGCCCGGTTGCGCGCCCATCGGTAGGGGGGATTGGCGCGCCACCGGTGCCGGCGTGAGTTGGAGATAATTACGTAGATGTAATGTTCAAGGCGCGGCGGCCTGCCGCAGCCGGTTCGGCGGCAGAGCCGGGGTGCCGAACAGAAAATGCCGGCTGTCGCGGCGGCCCGGTGGGAAGGACAACCGCGACCCGCCAAGGGCGCCAGACTTCGGGGGAATAGCGCCGGGCGGTGCCGGTCGGCTTTTACATTTGATGTTTTCGCACGTTTTTCAAGAGGGGTCAGCGCGGTTTCAGCCCGTCACTTATCAGAGCATGGGCGGCCGCCGCGATCGCGTCCACCGGCTCCGCGTCTGACCACACGCCAAAGCGCAGGCCCAGGAACACGTTCATTCCCATGATTGCCCAGGCCCGCACCTGCCAGTCGCCAGCCGAAACCTCGCCCCGGATCTCTCCTCTCCCGAACGCCTGCTCCAGGCTGACGGCATAGCCATCGGCCACGTCGATATAATGGCGGCGATAGGCATCTTCGGCCACGAAGGCGCTTTCATCGATGATGCGATAAAGCGCCTTGTGGGTGCGCACGAAATCCAGATAGGCGGCGATACCGGCGCGTTCCCCGGCCAATCGATCCGGCGCGGCCAATATGTGCGGCACCACATGTTCGCGCACCTGCCGGCTCATGTCGGCCACCAGGGCGCGGAACACCGCCTCCTTCGAATCGAAATAGGTGTAGAAACTGCCGATCGCGACACCGGCGCGCTGGGCGATGCGGGCAATGCTGCCTTCGTGATAGCCGCGTTCGCCGAATTCTTCCGCGGCCGAATCCAGGATCAGGCGCAATGTGCGCTGGCCGCGGGCGGTGCGTGGGGTCTTGCTCGCGCTGGGCGACTTGCTGGCGGTTGCTGGCTGTGGCGGCACGGTCACAGGCCCTTTCCAATCCGTCCTTGCGCCAAGGTCAAGCACAAGCGCCTAGTTGAATCATGGTTCAGGTTTCAGTATTGCATCAGGCCAGATGAAACAAGCCCGGACGCCAAGCAGCGCCGGCGCCATGGGGAGAGACACTGATGCGCATGCACGCCCACCACCGGATTGCCCTGTTCGCCGGCGCCAGCCTGTTCGCCGCCGTGCAGGCATCGGGTCAGACTGCTGCCACCGCCGCCACGGCTGAAGCGCTGAACGACAGTGTGGAAGCCGCCGAGATCGTGGTTTCGGCCCGCCGCCGTGAGGAAAGGCTGATCGACGTGCCAGTGGCCGTCTCGGCCTTCAACCAGGCGGATCTGCAGAAGTTCCAGGCCATTGATCTGTCCGGTCTGCAGGGCGCGGCGCCCAATCTGAACATCGTGCAGGGCCGTGGTTCGGCCTCCAGCGCCAACATCTTCATCCGCGGCCTTGGCCAGCCCGATGCACTGCAGACGTTTGATCCGGCTGTG
>JALOSK010000188.1 GCA_025458465.1 Sandarakinorhabdus sp.
TGGCAGCCCGGCGTGCTGGCGGCAGACTGGGCGGCGCAGGATGTCACCAGCCGCATCGATCACGCGCTGCAGGGCTTTGCGCTGGTGCAGCTGCTGCTGTTTCTCGCGGTGCTGGTGGCGGTGCAGTTCACGCCGCTGGCTCGGCTGCTCACCCCGTCAGGGCAGCGGCGGGACCGTGTGCACCGTGATGCCACCGCGCAGTTCCGCGCCCGCGGGCTCGACACCACGCAGGGCCGCACCGGCGTGCTGATCTATGTCGATGAACCCGAACATTTCGTCGAGGTGATCGCCGATACCGCCGTGTTCGAAAAGGTGGGCCCGGATGACTGGGGGGACACGGTGGCCGCGCTGGTGGCCGGCATCAAGGCCGGCCGCGCCGCCGATGGCCTGATCGCAGCCATCACCCACGCCGGCGATGTGTTGGCCGCCGTGCTGCCGCCGCACCCTGCCGACAATCCCAACGAACTGCCGGATCACCTGATCGAGATCTAGGCTTTCGCCGATGGCCGTGCCGCCACCCGTTCGCGCCAGGCCGGCAGCCATGTCGCGCCGGCCGGCATCGGCTGGCCAACGGCGGCGCCAAATTCGATGAAGCAGAACAACAGGATGTCGGCCAGGGTAAAGCGGTTGCCGCAGACGAAATCGCCCTTCATCAGGCCATCGAGCCACAGCAGCTTTTCCGCTGCCAGCGCCTTCAGTTCCGCGCCGGCGCCTTCCGACACCAGGCTGAAGCGCGGCGCGAACATCGGCCGGCCTTCGGTGGCGCGAAAGCCATTGGCCATCGGCTCGCAATAGCCAAGATCGATGCGACGCACCCACATCCGGGTTTCGGCGCGTTCTTCGGGCGTGGTGCCGATGATGGCGGGCGTGGGCTGCACGTCTTCCAGATATTCGGCGATCACGGTGATTTCCGAAATGATGCGCCCGTCATCCAGCTCCAGCGCCGGGGTGCCGCCGGTGGGCACCTTGGTGATGTAATCGCCGGTGCGGTTGGCATTGGCCATGATGTCGATGTTTTCCACCGCGATGGTCATGCCCTTTTCGGCAATGGCCATGCGCACCACATGCGGGTTTGGCCCGATGCTGTTGTAGAGTTTCATGCGGCGTTCTTCCCCTCCAGTTCGGCAATGATGCGCTGTTGTGCGGTGCGATCGATGGTCCAGCCCTTGGCCAGCCAGGCGGCGATGAGCGCCGCGACGATGGGCGGCACCAGGAACAGCAGCACCAGCCCATCGATGGCCGATTGGCTGTTGGCGCTGCCCAGCTTGGCGTCGAACCCGATGGCGTCCAGCACGATATAGGCCAGCCCCACCGGGATGGCGTAGCCCAGCTTCTGCACACCCACCAGCACCGCATAATAAAGCCCGGCGTTGCTGCGCCCGGTGGCCAGCGTTTCGGCATCGGTGACATCGGCCAGCATGGCACGCACCAGGAAGGGCGGGGCAACGGCGGGCAGCCCGGCCAGCAGCATGCCCATGGCCGCCACCCAGAAGCTGCCCGGCGGCATCATCACCAGCATCGCGTGCAGCACGGCATAACTGCCGATGGCCATCGCCACCGCCATGTGTTTCGATGTGCGCCGCGCCACCCAGCCCCACAGTGGCGCGCCGATCAGCCCGGCGGCGAAATAGAACAGCAGCAGCAGGCGCGCCTCGCTCACCGAAAAGCCGCGTGCGGCCTCGAAGAAGAAGATCAGCAGCGCACCGCCGAAGCCGGGCGGCAGGCTGGCGAACAGATCGATGAACAGCAGGCGTTGCAGCAATGGCCGTTTCAGCGCCGCCTTGATGTCGGCCCAGCCGTGCGGGCTGGCGTGGACCGACGCGCGATCCGGCACCGCGGCCAGGATGGCGAGGAAGGTGGGCGGCACCAGCAGGATCAGCACCCATCCCATGGCGTGCACGCCCAGCCCGGCCGAGGCTTCAAAGCCAAAGCGCGGGCCGAGCGCGTTGGCCAGCGGCGGCACGGCGAGCAGGCTGATCAGCGCCAGCATGTTGAACCCCTGCCACCAGCCGAAGATGCGGCTGCGTTCGTTGTAATCGGTGGTCAGCGCCTGGCCCCAGCTGGTGTGCGCCACCTGCGCCGCCGAAAAGCCGCCATAGAGCAGGAACAGGCCCAGGAAGGCGCGCAGCGGCGTCAGGCCCGGTTCGGCAAAGAACACCATGGCCAGCCCCAACACCAGAAACAGCGAGGATATTGCCATCCACGGCCGGAAGCGGCCCCATTTCGTGTCGGTGCGGTCGATCCAGTGGCCGAAGGCGACATCCAGCGGCAGATCGATCCAGCGCACCGCGGAAAACAATATGCCGGTCATCGCCAGGTCCAGCCCCAGCGTGCCGGCATAATAGGGCGGCAGATACACCACGAGCGGCAGGCCCACGCCAGTCAAGGGCAGGCAGGGCGCGGCAAAGGCCGCCAGCGTCCGGCGTTTCAGCAGCAAGGTGCAATCCCTCCCCGGGGTGGGTGCACTGTGGGGCCGGCAGGCCGGGGCCGCACCTGTTGGAAGTGCTGGAAAACGCCGCCCTTGGTCAGGCCGCGCCGCGCTGCTCGCGGCGGGCGGCAAAGGCCTTCAGCGCGAAGTCCAGCCGGTGCAGCACCTCGCCATGCAGGGCCGGGGTGGCGGCCGCGATGCCCTGGATGATCGGGCTGGGCCGGTTGAACGAAAGCGCTGCGCCGTGCCTGTCGGTCAGCACGCCGCCAGCTTCGGTCAGGATCAGGCTGGCGGCGGCGACATCCCATTCCGCGATGCTGCGCCCTTCCAGCCAGGCATCGGCCTCGTTCGCGGCCAGCATCGCCATGCGCAGCGCCAGGCTGTTGGGCTTGGCCGTCGCGGTGCCCGGCCACGGGCTGGGCCAGAAGGCGGCATTGATGTTGGCGGCATCGATCGGCAGGCGCACGCCGTCCAGCGTGGCGAGGCCCGATACGGCAAGCCGCTTGCCGTTCAGTGTCGCTCCCTGTCCGGCGCTGGCCACATACAGGCGCTGCTGGGCCGGCGCGGCCAGCACGCCCACGCTCACGGCGCCATCTTCCACCAGCGCCACCGAAATGGCCCAGCCGGGGCGGCCGCGCAGGAAATCGCGGGTGCCATCGATGGGATCGATCACCCAGGTGCGCCGCTTGCCCAGGCGCGCCTCGCTGTCGGCGCTTTCTTCCGACAGCCAGCCATCATCCGGGCGCGCGGCGGCAATGACGCCCTTCAGATAGGCGTTCACCGCCAGATCGGCCTCGCTCACCGGGCTGCCGTCGGCCTTGTGCCAGCCCTTGGTGTCGCGGTGGAAGTGCGCCATCGCGATGCGGCCGGCGTTGTCGGCAATCTCGGCGGCGAGGGCCAGATCAAGGGCGCGGGTGGAGGTGTCCCAGGGGCTCAACTGCCGGCCACCGTCATCCCGTCGATGCGCAGGGTGGGCGCGTTGCTGGCGTGGCGGAAGGCCAGATCATCGGCGGCCACCATGTTGGCGAACATGTCGATCAGGTTGCCGGCAACGGTGATTTCCGCCACCGGGCCGGCAATCTCGCCATTCTCGATCAGGAAGCCGCTGGCACCCCGGCTGTAATCCCCGGTGAGGCCGTTGACACCCATGCCGATCAGTTCGGTGACCAGCACGCCGCGCGTCACCCCGCCAATCAGATCGGCGCGAGCGATGCTGCCGCCGTCCAGATGCAGGTTGCTGGTGCCGGCTCCGGGCGGGCCGGAGGTGCCCCGGCTGGCATGGCCGGTGGGCGAAAGACCGAGCTGACGCGCGCTGGCCACGTCCATCAGCCAGGTGGTGAGGATGCCATCATCGATGATGGCGGTGCGGGCGGTGGCCAGCCCCTCGCCATCGAAGGCGCGGCTGCGCAAGCCGCGGTGGCGCAGCGGATCATCGATCACCGACAGGCCGGCGGGCAGGATGCGCTGCCCCAGCCGATCTTTCAGGAAGCTGGTGCCGCGGGCGATGGCGCTGCCGGTGATGGCGCCCACCAGATGGCCCAGCAGGCTGGCAGACACGCGCGGATCGAACAGCACCGGCATCGCGGCAGAGGCCAGCTTCATCGGGCGCAGCCGCGCCACGGCACGCTCCCCGGCGCGGCGGCCGATGGCATCGGCGGCTTCCACATCGGCCAGATAGCGCGCGCTGTGCCAGGCATAGTCGCGCTGCATGTCGCTGCCGGCGCCGGCCACCACCGATGCGGACAGGCCGTGGCTGGTGGAACGGCGGGCGCCGCGAAAGCCGGTGGAGGTGGCCAGCGCCATCACCACCACGCCAGCGCTGGCGCCGGCGCCTTCGCTGTTGGTGACACCGGCAACGGCGCGGGCCGCATCCTCGCAGGCCAGCGCGCGTTCCCTCAGGGCCGCGGCGCCGATTTCGGTGGGATCATCGATATCCGGATCGGGCAGTTCGCCCTTGGCCAGCCGGTCTTCCGGGGCGAGGCCGGCAAACGGGTCTTCCGGGGCCAGCCGTGCCATGGCCACCGCACGCTCTGCCGCTTCGGCAAGGGCGGCGGGCGACAGATCGGAAGACGACACGCTGGCCGAACGCTGCCCGACGAACACGCGCAGGCCCACCTCCTCGCCCTCGGCA
>JALOSK010000189.1 GCA_025458465.1 Sandarakinorhabdus sp.
CTGGTGGGGCTGACGCCGGATTTCACCATCCTTGATACCGATGATCAGCTGCGCCTGCTGAAACAGGTGATTTCAGAGGCCAACATCGATGAAAAACGCTGGCCGGCCAAGCAGCTGGCCGGCCTGATCGATCGCTGGAAGAACCGTGGCCTGCTGCCCTCGCAGGTGCCGCCCGGCGAAAGCCATGCCTATGCCGATGGCATGATGGGCGGCGGCGCCGCGATGTATGCGCGCTATCAGGAACGGCTGGCGGCCCTGAATGCCTGCGATTTCGGCGATCTCTTGCTGCACATGCTGGCCATCTTCCGCGGGCATCCCGATGTGCTGGCCGATTATCGCAATCGCTTCCGTTATGTGATGGTGGACGAATATCAGGACACCAACAGCGCCCAGCACCAGTGGCTGAAGGCGCTGGTGAACGATGCCCGCAACATCGCCTGCGTCGGCGATGATGATCAGTCCATCTACAGTTGGCGCGGCGCCGAAGTGTCGAACATCCTGCAGTTCGAACGCGACTTTCCGGGCGCGACGCTGATCCGGCTGGAACAGAATTACCGGTCCACCCCGCACATCCTGAATGCCGCCAACGCGCTGATCGCCCACAATCGCGGCCGGCTCGGCAAGGCGCTGTTCACCACCCACGCCACCGGCGAGAAGGTGGCGGTCACCTCCGTGTGGGACGGGCCGGAGGAAGCCCGCCTGGTGGGCGACGAGGCCGAACGGCTGGCCCGCGAGGGTGCCTCGCTGAACGACATGGCGATCCTGGTGCGCGCCCAGTTCCAGACCCGCCTGTTCGAAGACCGGTTCATCGCCATCGGCCTGCCCTATCGCATCGTCGGCGGCTTCCGCTTTTATGAACGCGCCGAAATCCGCGATGCGCTGGCCTATCTGCGGCTGGTGCATTCGCCGGACGATGCGCTGGCCTTCGAACGCATCGTCAATCTGCCCAAGCGCGGCCTGGGCGACAAGGCGATGGCCACGATGCACGCCGCGGCCCGTGCCATGAACGTCTCGCTGCCGCGTGCAGCGCTGGCCCTGACCGACACCGATGCGCTGACGCCGGCGGCACGGCGCGCGCTGAAGGCGTTCTTTGCCGACATCGCCCGCTGGCGCGAGGCAGCCGGCACCGTGTCCCATGTCGAACTGGCCGAAATGGTGCTGGAGGAATCGGGCTATGTCGCGATGTGGCAGGCCGACAAGTCGACCGAGGCCGATGGGCGCATCGAGAATCTGAAGGAACTGGTGCGGGCGATGGGCGATTATCCCGGCCTCACCGCATTCCTCGAACATGTCGCGCTGGTGATGGACAATGAAGCGGCATCGGATGGCGAGAAGATCACCATCATGACGCTGCACGCCGCCAAGGGGCTTGAATTCGATCATGTCTTCCTGCCCGGCTGGGAGGAAGGCGTGTTCCCCAGCCAGCGGTCGCTGGACGAAGGCGGCACCAGTGCGCTGGAGGAAGAACGCCGGCTCGCCTATGTCGGCATCACGCGGGCGCGGCGCACGGCCCACATCATCAACGCCGCCAACCGGCAGGTTTATGGCCAGTGGAACGCCGCCCTGCCCAGCCGCTTCATCGCCGAACTGCCCGACGCCCATGTGACGGCGCGGTCCACCATGTCGGGCGGGCCCAGCCTGTGGCGCGCGGCGCTGGCCGGCGATGATCCGTTCGCCGATGTGGGCCGCGGCACCGGGCGCGGGCCGGGCTGGAACCGTGCTGCGCAACAGATGGGCGGCGGGCGCGGCTTCGGGCCGGGCGCCACTGTGCCGAAGGAGGCGCGGGTCAGCGCCGTGTCGCTGGCACCATCACCGGCCGTGAAGCGCGGTGCCCGGGTGTTTCACGCCCGCTTTGGCGATGGCGTGGTGGTGCATGTGGATGGCAACAAGCTGGAAATCGATTTCGGCCCCGCTGGCCGCAAGCGCGTGCTGGACAGCTTCGTGTCGCTGAAGGACTGAGCGTAAGGACGTGCCGGCAAGGCCGCCGGCGCGAAACAGGTCAGGCGCTGCGCCCGGTGACGTCATTGCCAGTCAGCATCAGGGCAATATCCCGCATGATGCCGGGCGTGAGATACATCAGCCCCATCGTGGCGAAGGCCAGCGACTGCACGATGTCCCAATGCATGTATTCGTGGGCAAAGAAATAGACACCAACAACCAGAAAGCCGTTGAATCGCGCGCCCAGCGACAGGACAAGGGCACCCAGTGCCCAATACCAGTTGACGCCCATGGCCCAACCAGCCCACGCCATCAGCATCATGGCAATACCCATGCCGGCCAGAACCAATGCCAGCACGAATCCAGGAAGGGCACGAACGAAACTCATGACGGCAATGAAATTACCATTGATTCGGCAATTAACCAAATCAGCATACTTCTGACCAGATGCGCGATTGCAGCGCACCGGGCCAACCGGTAAGCGAGGCCCATGCCCAGCCTGCCGCCGCCCCTGAAGATCCCGGATTATCGGGCCTTCTTCATCGCGCGCTTTCTGGCCACCGTGGCCGGCATGATGCTGGTGATCGTGATTGGCTGGCAGGTGTACGACATCGCCCGCGCCAGCATGAGCCGCGACGAGGCCGCCTTCCTGTTGGGCCTGATCGGGCTGGCGCAGTTCCTGCCGCTGTTCTGCCTGGCGCTGCTGGTTGGCGTGATTGCCGATCGGATGGACCGGCGGCACATCGCGCGGGCTGCGGTGGCACTGGAAATCCTGTGTGCCGGCATCCTGGGCACCCTGGCACTGGCCGGCGCCGTGCCGATGGCGGCGCTGTTCGTGGTGGCCGCGCTGCTGGGCGTGGCGCGCGCCTTTCAGGGCCCCTCCATGGCCGCGCTGGCGCCCAATCTGGTGCCGCGCGAACTGCTGCCCCAGGCCATCGCGCTCAACAGCATCTCCTGGCAGACCGGCGCCGTGCTCGGCCCGCCGCTGGGCGCGTTTCTGTATGCCGTGTCGCCGGCCACGCCCTATCTGGTGGCTGCGGTGCTGTTCAGCCTCACCTTCGTCTGCCTGATGCTGATCGGGCCGGTGGCGCGCCCGGCCCCATCGGCGCTGTCGCCGTGGCGCAGCCTGGTGGAAGGCATTGCCTATGTTCGCCACAACAAGGTGGTGCTGGGCGCGATCAGCCTTGATCTGTTCGCCGTGCTGCTGGGCGGCGCCACCGCCATGCTGCCGGTCTATGCCCGCGATGTGCTGCATGTGGGCGTGGAAGGGCTTGGCCCGCTGCGCGCCGCGCCGGCGGTGGGCGCCGCGCTCACCGCGCTGGTGCTGGCCACAAGGCCGCTCAGGCGCAACGTTGGCCCGGTGATGTTCATCTGTGTCGGCGTGTTCGGCGCGGCCACCGTGGTGTTCGGCCTGTCCACATCCTTCCCGCTGTCCATCGCGGCGCTGGTGGTGCTGGGCGCGGCCGACATGATGAGCGTGTTCGTGCGCGGCAGCCTGATCCAGCTGCACACGCCCGACGACATGCGCGGCCGGGTGTCCAGCGTGTCGGGCCTGTTCATTTCGGCCAGCAACGAACTGGGCGAGCTGGAATCGGGCATGGCCGCCCGCTTCATCGGCGCGGTGCCGGCGGTGGTGGCCGGCGGCATCGGCGCCATCCTGGTGACCATCATCTGGGCCTGGCGCTTCCCGGAACTGCGCACCGCCGACCGGTTCGACACGCCGGCGGCCAAGGCAGGCTAGGGAAACGCGCCGGATAGGCAGGCTGAAGCCGCGCAAAGTTTTTCCGCCGTTGGCGCGGCCGCGCCGGGCTTCTAGAACAGTTGCACACGACATTCGGGAGGCATCGCGATGAAGGCCAGCACCATCCTCGACACCATTGGCGGCACGCCGCACATCCGCATGGGCAAATTGTTCCCGGCTGCCGAAGTGTGGATCAAGTCCGAACGCGGCAACCCCGGCGGTTCCATCAAGGATCGCATCGCGCTGGCCATGATCGAGGCCGCCGAAGCGGCCGGCACGCTGAAGCCCGGTGGCACCATCGTGGAGCCAACCAGCGGCAACACCGGCATCGGCCTTGCCATGGTGGCGGCGGTGAAGGGCTATCGTCTGATTCTCGTCATGCCCGAAAGCATGTCGATCGAACGGCGGCGGCTGATGCTGGCCTATGGCGCCAGCTTCGATCTCACCCCGCGCGAAAAGGGCATGAACGGCGCCATCGCCCGCGCCCACGAGATCGTGGCAGCCACCCCCGGTGCCTGGATGCCGCAGCAGTTCGAAAACCCGGCCAACATCGATGCCCATGTGCGCACCACGGCCGAGGAAATCTTCGCCGATTTCGCCGACACGCCGCCCGATGCCATCGTCACCGGCGTGGGCACCGGCGGCCACATCAGCGGCGTGGCCCGCGTGCTGAAGGCGCGCTGGCCGGCACTGAAGGTGTTCGGCGTCGAACCGGCGGCCAGCCCGGTGATTTCCGGCGGCAGCCCGTCGCCGCACCCCATCCAGGGCATCGGCGCCGGCTTCATCCCGAAGAATCTCGATGTGCCGCTGCTGGATGGCGTGGTGCAGGTGGACGGCGGCGACGCCAAGGCCTGGGCCCTGCGCGCCGC
>JALOSK010000010.1 GCA_025458465.1 Sandarakinorhabdus sp.
CCGGCCGGCTTGGGCGCCCGGGTGTAGACGGCAACAATCTCGTGCCCGGCCGCGACCAGTGCATCAAGCGCCGGGACGGCAAAAAAGGGCGTGCCCATGTGGATGATCCGGAGACTCTTCCCCATGGGGCACGCCTGTTATCGGGTTGCGATGGTGGGGGGAAGGGGCTTTACCCGCCCATCACAATTGTAACGGCGCGGCGGTTCTGCGCGAAGGCGCCTTCATCGCTGCCTTCCACCGCCGGGCGTTCCTTGCCGTAGGAGATGATGCTCAGCCGATCGACGGCAATGCCCTGGCCAGCGAGGAAGTTCTTCGCCGAATTGGCGCGGCGCTCGCCCAGCGCAAGATTGTACTCGCGGGTGCCGCGTTCGTCGCAATGGCCTTCCAGTGTCACGCGCACATTGGGGTTGGCGCGCAGCCATTCGGCGTGGCGGGCCAGCACGCCGCGCGCTTCGGCATCAAGTTCATAACTGTCATAGGCGAACAGCACCGTGTCGCTGCCGGCCTGCTGGCGCAGATCGTCCTGGCTGCCCGGCACAAGGCTGCTGGCGGTTTCGGCCACCGGCGTGGTGGGCGTGGTTGCCGGAGTTTCCGGGCGTGCGGTGGCCGGCGGCGGCGCCACCGCCACATCGGTGGTGGTGGGCGTGCAGGCGGCAATGGCAAGGCCAAGGCCGGCGAGCAGGGCCAGGCGCAGCGGGTTCCGGTTCATGACAGCATCCTTTCGTTTGGAAGTTCTGGCAGGAAGGTCCTGTAAATTCATAACATTCAGGTCGGTTCAGGGCAACAGGGGCGACCATGCCGGATCAGAGGCATCCAGCGGGGTGGCCAGCCGTCGTTCGTTCAGGCCGGAAATATCAACCGACCACAGGCCCGTGCGGCCACTGCGATCGGACCGCGCGAACATGATCACCCGGCCATTGGGTGACCAGGATGCGCCTTCATCCTGATAGCCGTTGGTGAGCAGCCGTTCGCCCGACCCATCGGGGCGCATGACGCCGATGCCGAACCGGCCGCCGCCCATGCGGGTGAAGGCGATATAGTCGCCGCGCGGGCTCCACACCGGGCTGGCGGAGCGGCCCTCGCCAAAGCTGATGCGACGCTGGTTGCCGCCATCGGCATCCATCACATACACTTGCTGGCTGCCGCCGCGATCGCTTTCGAACACGATCTTGCTGCCATCGGGCGAATAGCTGGGTGAGGTGTCGATGCCCGGCCCGGTGGTCAGCCGCACCGATTGCCGGGTGGCGATGTTGTAGCGCCAGATATCGGTGTTGCCGCCCACCGCCATCGAGAAGATGAGGTTCTGCCCATCGGGCGAGAAGCGCGGCGCAAAGCTCATGCCCTGGAATTCGCCCACCGCTTCCTGCCGGCCGCTGCCCAGCGTGTAGAGCCAGACGCGCGGGCGGTTGTTCTCGAAGCTCATGTAGGTGATCGTCTGCTGCCCCGGCGCAAAGCGCGGCGTGAGCACCAGATTCTGGCCCGAGGTGAGGAAACGGTGCTGGGCACCATCCTGGTCCATGATGGCCAGTCGCTTGATGCGCTTGGTGCGTGGCCCGGTTTCGCTGACATAGACGATGCGGCTGTCGAAATAGCCGGTTTCGCCGGTGAGCCGCGAATAGACGAGATCGGCGCACTTGTGGGCCGCGCGGCGCCAGCCGGCCGCCGTGGTCACGAAGCCCTGCCGGGCGATCTCGCTGCCGGCGAACACATCATAGGCGTAACAGGCCAGGGTGATCCCGCCATCGGGATTGGCTGTCACGGTGCCCGTCACCAGTGCCTGCGCGGCAATGGTGCGCCACGCCGGAAAATCGGGCGCCAGCACGCTGTCCACCCCCACGGTGGTGGTGAACGCGGCCGGATCGAGTGGGCGGAACAGGCCGGACGATTTGAGATCGTTGGCAATCACCTGCGCCACCCGTTGCCCAAGCGCCGTCGTGGTGCCCGCTTCGGTGGTGCCGGCATTGCCGGGGGCAAAGGCCGGAACGGCAATCGGCATCGGTTGGGTGAGGCCGGCATTGATGTCCACCCGCAGCGGGCCGGCAGCGGGTGCAGCCGCCGGCGCGGCGGGCTGGGCGAACGCGGGGGCGGCAACAGCCGCAAGCAGCAGGGGAATCAGGCGCATGAACAGACCATAGCAACAAGCCGACGCAAGCGGCACCCCGGCCGGACGCTGAAAGACGGCAGGTCGAGCCATTGGTCAGGTCATCTCCTCGGGATCGAAGTTGATTTCGACATTGGCCCACAGATCATACATCTTGGCCGGCAGTTTCAGCGGCTGGCAGCGCAGCACGGCACGGCGCGCGGTTTCGGCGAAGGCCCGGGCATAATCGGCGTTGGCCGTCGTGGTGCCGCTGGGCCGGCCCACTTCGGGCATGCCGACCACCCGGCCATCGCGGCTGTATTGCACCTGCACGATCACGGTCATCCGCCGCACGTCGCGGCCGCCCGCTGGCGGGTTCCAGCACGGCGCCACCTGGGCGCGGATGGCCTGTGCAAGCGTTGCCGCCGCACGCGGATCAACCGTGGCGGTCCTGGGGGCATCATTGCCCAGTTCCTTCGCCAGCTTCGACGTGTCGAGCATCTTCTTCGGCGCCTTGGGCAGCGCCTTGTCGATCAGGTTGGCGAGGCTGGATGTGTCGAGCGGGGAGGGTGGTGCCCTGGTCGGCGCGGCCTGCGGCTTGGGTTCAGGTTTCGGCTTCACCGGTTCCGGCGGTGGCACTGCATCGGGTTTCACCGGTTCCGGTTCGGGCGCGGTGTCCGGTTGGGCTTCGGGCGCGGCAGCCGGTTCCTGCGGCGCGGCTTCCATCGAGGGCTTCGGCGCTTCGGTAACGCGCGGCGCATCGGCGATGGTCACCAGCTCCACCGGCACGGCATCGGTGGCCGCCGGCATCAGCCGCTGGCTGTGCTGCCAGGCCAGGCTCAGCGCGCCAATCAGCGCGATGTGCGCGACCCCGGCGGCCAGCAGCCAATATCGTTCCGTCGCGGTCATTGCTGTTCGCGGGCGCTGTCCGTCACCAGCGCGACCTTCTTGAAGCCGGCGCCATTCACCTCGCCCACCACTGCCATCACCCGGCCGTAATCCAGGCTGCGATCGGCGCGCACATAGACGCGCGCATCATCGCTGCGGGCCTCGCGCAGGGCGGCCAGCTTGGCGGGCAGGGCCGCCGGCGCAATCTCCATCTGGTCGATGAACAGCGCGCCCTTGCCATCAAGGCTGATCTGGATCGGCGTCTGGTCCTGCGGCAGGCTGTTGGCGCGGGCATCCGGCAGGTCCACCGGCACGCCGGCGACCAGCAGCGGCGCCGTCACCATGAAGATGATCAGCAGCACCAGCATGACGTCCACCAACGGGGTGACGTTGATCTCCGCCATTGGCGCGCGGCGCTGGCCCCGGCCAGCACTGGGGCGGCCACCGGCAAGGTTGATCGCCATCAGCGCCCCTCCATGCCGTCAAGCTGGCGGGACAGCAGGTTCAGGAACTCTTCGCCGAAGCCCGACAGGCGAGCCTCCAGGCGGTTCACCCGGTGCAGCAACCGGTTGTAACCGATCACCGCGGGGATCGCCGCGAACAGGCCGATGGCGGTGGCGAACAGCGCTTCGGCGATGCCGGGTGCCACGATGGCCAGGCTGGTGTTCTGGCTGGCGGCGATGCCGGTGAAGCTGCGCATGATGCCCCACACCGTGCCGAACAGGCCAACAAACGGCGCCACCGAACCGATGGTGGCCAGCACAGACAATCGGTCCGAAAGATCGTCGATATCGCGGGCGATGGCCACGTTGATGGCACTGGCGAGGCGCGCGCGCAGGCCCTCGCGGTCGATGCCGGCGCGCTTGGCCGAAAGGCTGCGCCGCCATTCGTTCATGCCGGCGGTGAAGGCCCGTGCCGAAGGATGGGCGGCCCGGCTCGCCTGGTCATAGAGCGCATCGAGATTGTCCGACTTCCAGAACCAGTCCTCGAACCTGGCGGCTTCGGCGTTGATCGTCTTGAGCCGGCGGGAACGTTCGAGGATGATCGCCCAGCTCCACACCGATGCCAGCAACAGGCCCAGCATGACCGCCTTCACAACGATATCGGCCTGCAGGAACAGTGCCCATGGCGACAGATCGGCAGCGGCTTTCAGGGCGATTTCGGTGTCCATCATGCATCCTGTGGCAGAAGTTCGGAAAATATGGCCATCCAGTCCGCCGGCTGACGGCGCGGACGGCCGGCGGGATCGAGGAAGGCGGCGGTGAGCGTGGCTTCGGCCAGCACCTCGCCATCGCGGCGGATGGCCTGCGCCAGCCGGCAGGCAGCGGCACGCGCCGACAACAGGCGCGTTTCGATGGTCAGCACATCGTCCAGCCGGGCCGGGCGCCGCCACTTGATGTCCATTTCCGTCACCGCATAGGCGCCAAGGCCGGCTTTCACGGCGGCGCCATGATCGATGCCGGCCATGCGCAGGAACTCGGTGCGGCCACGTTCCAGGAAGTGCAGATATTTGGCGTGGTACATGATGCCTGCCGTGTCGGTATCCTCGAAATAGACGCGCGCCGTCAGGCGGTGCAGGCCATGTTCGATGGTACCGGAGGGGGGCAGGGTGACCATGGGCTCCAGATAGAGACGCCTGCCCCGGAAGGGCAACGAAAAATGGACGCAATGAAAAGGGCGCCGGCAGCAGTGCCACCGGCGCCCTTTCCTGAATGTGAACGCGCTTATTCGGTTGGCCGGGCGTCGCGCTTTTCCACGATGCGCGCGGACTTGCCGCTGCGGCCACGCAGATAATAGAGCTTGGCGCGGCGCACGACACCGCGGCGCACCACTTCGATGGCCTCGATGCTCGGGCTGTACAGCGGGAACACACGCTCCACGCCTTCGCCAAAGCTGATCTTGCGCACGGTGAACGACGAACCGATGCCCTTGTTCGAACGCGCGATGCACACGCCTTCATAGTTCTGGACGCGGGTGCGTTCGCCTTCAACCACGCGCACGCCAACGCGCAGCGTGTCACCAGCACGGAATTCCGGAATCTTCTTTTCGGCGGTCAGCTTGGCAATCTGTTCCGCTTCGATCTGCTGGATGAGATTCATCTCATTCCTCATTCTTCTTCTGTCGCGCGCCAGAGGGCGACTGGACCCGGCCATCCCCATGATGACCCCACAGATCCGGCCGCCGTGACCGTGTGTCCGTTTCGGACCGCGCGCGTCGCCAGGCGGCGATGCGTGCGTGATCCCCCGATCGCAACGCTTCGGGGATCGCAAGGCCTTCCCACAGGGCGGGCCTTGTATAATGCGGATGTTCAAGAAGGCCGCTCTCGTGGCTTTCCTCAACCCCGCTTGAAGCGGCGCCCATTACACCGGGGAGCAGCCGTACGCAAGCATCCATCACCACCAGCGCCGCCATCTCGCCACCCGACAGCACATAATCGCCGATCGAAACCTCCTCGATGGCGCGGCGCTGGAAAATGCGCTCGTCAAACCCCTCAAAGCGGCCGCACAGGATGATGGCGCCCGGCCCTTCCGCCAGCCCGCGCACGCGGGCTTGCGTGAGCGGGCGCCCGCGCGGTGTCATCGCAAGACAAGGGCGGCCATCGGCCACTGCATCGATGCTGGCGGCCAGCACGTCGGCCTTCAGCACCATGCCCGGCCCGCCACCGGCCGGCGTGTCGTCAACCGTGCGGTGCCTGTCGGTGGAAAAATCGCGGATGTTGACCGCCTCGCAGGTCCAGCTTCCCTCGGCCAGAGCGCGGCCGGCAAGACTGTGCCCCAGCGGCCCTGGAAACATGTCGGGATAGAGCGTCAGGATGGTGGCCCGCCACATCAGGCCAGCCACACCCGATCAATCACCAGGCGGTCGGCTTCCTCGCGGACGGCATCGGCAACAAATGGTACCATCACGCTGCCGCCGCTTGTTCGCGCGATGTCCAATATGTCGGACGCGCCATAATTCTCGATGGACTTCACATGGCCCACGGCGGCGCCCGTCTCGTCCACCACGGCCATGCCGATATAATCGGCAACATAATATTCGCCGTCGGCCAAGGGGGGCAGCGCGTCGCGCGGCACGGTGAGTTGCAGGCCGCGCAAGGCTTCGGCGGCGTTGCGATCGGTGATGCCTTCGAACCTGGCCACCGCCATGCCGGGCTTGTCAGGGCGAATGCCCTGCAACGCAAGCGCCCGCCCGCCCGCATCAAAGCGGGCGTGGCGGGCGAGTGCATCAGGCGTATCGGTGAACAGCTTCAGCCGCACCTCGCCCCTTATGCCGTGGGCGCCGGCAATGGCGGCCAGCACGATGTGATCGGCCGCCATCCCGCAGGCGCCTTATTCGGCCTTGTCGCCTTCGCCGGCGTCGGCGGCGGCTTCTTCAACGGCAGCTTCTTCCACGGCAACTTCTTCAGCCGGCGCGGCGGCAGCCTCGGCGGCAGCGGCGGCGGCTTCAGCCGCTTCGGCTTCGGCGGCAGCGGCGGCTTCAGCGGCTTCGGCGGCCTTCTGGGCGGCCATTTCAAGCCGTTCCTTGGCCTTGGCGCCCGGTTCGCCCTTCTGCGGGTTCACCTTGGCAGCGCGGGTGCGCAGGCCAGCGGCATCCAGGAAGCGGGCGACACGATCCGTCGGCTGCGCGCCAACACCCAGCCAATAGGCAGCGCGTTCGGTGTCCAGCGTCACGCGGCCCGCGTCGTCACGCGGCAGCAGCGGGTTGTAGGTGCCGATCTTTTCCAGGAACTTGCCATCGCGCGGGGCGCGGCTGTCAGCCACGACGATGCGATAGAAGGGGCGCTTCTTCATGCCGCCGCGCGCGAGGCGAATTGCGATAGCCATTGATATTCTTCCTTCAGTTTAACCAGAGCGTTGAAATTATTTCCTGCCGAACTTGTTGAAGCCGGGTGGCAGTGAACCCATGCCGGGGCGACCGAACATCCGGCCGATGGCCCCCAAATCGATGGCGCCGCCAGGTTCGCCGGCTGGCGCCGCGCCGTCCGGGCCGGGCAGGGCGCCAGCCCCCCCCATTCCCGCCAGCATCTTCATCACGCCCTTCATGCCGCCCATCTTCTTCAGGCGCTTCATGGCATTGGCCATTTCCTGGTGCATCTTCAGCACCTTGTTCACATCCTGCACGGTGGTGCCGGAACCGTTGGCGATCCGGATCTTGCGCTTGGCAGTCAGGATTTCAGGCTTGGTCCGCTCCTTGGGCGTCATCGACAGGATGATTGCTTCCATGCGGTCCAGCAGCTTGGGGTTGATGGCGCCCGTGTCCATTGCCTTCTTGGCAGCGCCCATGCCCGGCATCATCGCCGCCAGGCCCGACAAGCCGCCCATCTTCTTCATCTGGGCCAATTGCTGGCGCAGATCGTCCATGTCGAACTGGCCCTTGGCCAGCTTCTCCGCCATCTTCTCCGCCTGTTCGGCTTCGAAATTGGCGGCGGCCTTTTCCACGAGGCCAACGATGTCGCCCATGCCCAGGATGCGGCCAGCGACGCGGCGGGCATCGAACAGCTCCAGCGCGTCGATCTTCTCGCCCACGCCGGCAAAGCGGATCGGAGCGCCAGTAACGCTGCGCATCGACAGCGCCGCCCCACCACGCGCATCGCCATCCATGCGGGTGAGGATCACGCCCGTCAGTGCCACGCGCTCCTTGAAGGCGGAGGCCACGTTCACCGCGTCCTGACCGGTCAGGCTGTCCACCACCAGCAGGATCTCATCAGGCGTGGTGGCGCCGGCGATGGCGGCCATCTCGGCCATCAGCGCTTCATCGACGCCCAGGCGGCCTGCGGTGTCGAGCAGCACGACATCAAAGCCCTGCAGCTTTGCCGACTGGCGGGCACGTTCGGCAATCTGCACCGGAGTCTGGCCGGCAATGATCGGCAGGGTGGCGATGCTGGTCTGTTCGCCCAGCACCCGCAGCTGTTCCTGGGCAGCCGGACGCGCAACGTCCAGGCTGGCCATCAGCACCTTCTTGCGCTCACGCGTGGTCAGCCAGTTGGCGAGCTTGGCCGTGCTGGTCGTCTTGCCCGAACCTTGCAGACCCACCATCATCACCACGGCCGGTGGCGTTACGGCAATCTTCAGCGGCGCCGGTTCGTCGCTGCCGCCCAGCAGATCGACCAGACAATCATTGACGATCTTGACGACCTGCTGACCGGGGGTGACCGACTTGATGACCTCGGCGCCGATGGCGCGCTGGGTGGCGTCCTCGATGAAATCCTTGACCACCGGCAGGGCGACATCGGCTTCCAGCAGCGCCACGCGCACTTCCCGCATGGCGGCGCGCACATCGATCTCGGTCAGCGCGCCACGGCCGCGCAACCGCTCGAAAATACTGCCAAGCCGATCGGAAAGACTGTCGAACAAAGGCCGCGGCCCCTCAGGTGAAGTCAGCTTGCCTCCAAATGAAAACGCGCCGGCGGGCGAAAACTCGCTGGCCGGCGTGCATCCTCGGACGCAAGGCCCCCGGTTGGGAGCCGCTGCCGCCATAGGGTGAGGCGCGGCTGTGGTCAAGGAAAACCGCCAGGGAAGGGGCACGGCTGTAGGCGCGCAGCGTGATTGCGTCGTCGCCAGCTTTCAAAACTGTGAATGAATTATGATCGGCAGTAGCGCGGGGGGGTGGGCCATGCTATGCGCCAAATGCGAGATGAGGGAACAGGTCGCCGTTGTCGTAAGGCCGCCGGGCTTTTGGCCCCGTGTGCTGGAGCGTTTTTTCGGGCCGCCGCTGCCAGAGCGGTTGCGGTTCGAGTTCACGCGTGAGCTTGGGGCCTACTTCCTGCCGTTCCTGCTGGCTGGTCTTGTGGCCGCGATTCTGGCGGTTGCCACCGCCGTGGCAGTGCGCAGCACCTTGGCCATGTTTTTTGCCGGACTGGGTCTGGCCGGCTTCGCTTTCATCGTCATGGCCTGCCACGATGCCCGCCGCGTCCTGAACGAGGACGAGCTGGAGGAGACCGAGGCACGCTATGGCCTCGGCGTCACCGTCGTGGCCGCCGGTGTGGGCGGCATCGTCGTGGCGGTGCTCACGGCAGACGCCCCGTTGATCGTGCAGGCGATGGTGGTGATGGTGGCGCTTGCCGTGCTGGGCGGCAGCAGTGGCGCCCGGCGCGGTCGGCCGGAACTGGCGCTGGTGCAGGCGCTTTGCGTCAGCCTGCCAACCGCCGTTGCCGTTGGTCTGCGCTGGCCGGTGCCGTGGGGCATTGCCACTGCCATCGGGGTTGCCACCTTCGGCCTGTTCAGCGTTGCGGTCGCCCGCCGTGCCTATCTGGGCCAGGTCGCCTTGCTGCAGGCGCGCGAGGATCAGCGCGGCGAACGCAGCCGCATGCGCGTGGCGCTCGAGAATCTGGGGCAGGCCGTGGCCGTGCTGGACGGTGGTCTGAAGGTGGTGATGATCAACCGCAGCGCGCTCGACATGCTGGGTCTGGACAAGGTGGACGAACAGGCGCCGCCGCGATTCGATGAATTGCTCTCTTCGGCGCCCAACCTCGTCAAGGCGTCGGACAGTCGGGAAGAAGTGCTGGCCCATGCCGATCTGATGGCCACGGCCCGCCAGCCCTTCAACGGCGTGCTGCATCTGAACGATGATCGCATGGTCGATCTGGAGTGCCTGCCCATTCCCGATGGTGGGTGGGTGGCCATGCTGCGCGATTCCACGGGTGAGCGCCACGCCATTGCCGAACTGAACCGCGAAATTCGCCGCTGTCCGTTGACCGGCCTGCCAAACCGGCGCGGTTTCCTGGAAGAACTTGACCGCCGCCTGACGCGGGGGGACGTGTTTGCCCTGCTGATCGTCGATCTCGATGGCTTCAAGCAGGTGAATGATCGCCATGGCCATTCGGTGGGGGATCGCATGATCACCCGCATCGGCTTCCGCCTGCGGACGGCCGATCCGGCGCTCTATGCTGCCCGCCTTGGCGGGGATGAGTTTGCCGTGCTTGCGGAAATCGACAGTGGCGATGATGCCGTGGCCCTGGCGCGGCGTCTGGTGGACACGATCGATGTGCCGGCCCGGTTTGGTGAAGCCGAGGTGCAGGTGGGTGCGGCCATCGGCGTGGCGATGGCGCCAGATGATGGGATGCTGCCCGAAACGCTGCTGCGGGCGGCCGATCTTGCCTTGCTGGCCGCCAAGACCCAGCCGGGCAACCAGATCCGGCTGTTCACGCCGGATCTGTTGGAAAAATCGGCCTACACGGCCAATCTCGAGGCGCGCGTGCGATCAGCGCTGCGGGGCGGCCGGGTTGATGTTGCCTATCAGCCGCTGGTTGATCTGGTGACGGGCAAGGTCGTCGCGGTCGAGGCGCTTGCCCGCTGGCGCGACGATGGCGGGGATATGGTCAGCCCGGACCAGCTGGTGGCGATTGCGGAAGCGCGCGGACTGGTGAGCGATCTGCGTCGCCTGGTGCTGGCAGAGGCAGCGGCCACCATGGCGGCCGTTGATCGCTCGCTTGGCCTGTGGGTCAACGCGTCGGTTCACGATCTGCGCCAGCCCGGCATGGTGGCTGAGGTGATGGCGGCGCTGGCCACCGTTGGCCTGGAGCCGACGCGCCTCGCCCTCGAAGTCACCGAAACCGCGCTGATGACGGATGAAGATGGCTGCCACGCCAATCTGACGGCGCTCAATGCGCTCGGCATCACGGTGGCGATGGACGATTTTGGTGCGGGCTTTTCCTCGCTGGACCGGCTGCGCCGACTGCCCATCAATGCGCTCAAGATTTCGGGATCGCTGCTGCACGGCGCTGCCGATGATCGCCTCGCGGCCGATATCTTCCGGATGGCCGCCAGCCTTGGCAAGGCGCTGGGCCTGATGCTGATTGCCGAGGGCGTTGAAAGCGAAGCCGAACTCACCTTGGCGCGGTCAACGGGTATCAATCGCGCACAGGGCTTCGCACTGGCACCACCGGTGGCGGCCGATCAGCTGCGGGAGGCCATTGCAAGCGCGGAAAATGCCGCCCGCAATGCCGCCTGGCTGCGCCCATCCGCCGCCGCGCCGACGGTCGAAGCGCCGCCGGCCAAGCGCAAGACGGCGGCGCCCAAGCCGCCAACATCGGCACAGGTTCTGGCTGCTCCGGCCGGGAAGGCCAAATCGCGCGCCGCCGCCAAGGCGCAGGTGCCTGCCGTGACCCCGGCGGCCGCGAAGAAGCCCAAAGATGGCACCAAGGATAGCGCCAAGGCGAACCGGGCCCGCGAGAAGACCGCCAAGCCCGGCAAGCAAAAGGACAAGAAGGCCGAAGCCAAGGTGGGTGCGAAGGCTGGTTCCAAGCCAACACTCGTGGCCGTGCCAAAGGCCGTCGCGACGGCTGCGGGCCGGAAGTCACCTGCTGCCCTGACCAACGGCAACGGTGCCAGGCCGCCCGGCAAGCCTGCCATGGCCGTGGACATGGACATGGCCGCCGCATCGCAGCCGCCGTCCAAGGCCTCCGGTTCGCGCCGCAAACCCGCGCGCGCCTGATCGCGGTCAGTCCGTTGCGCCAACCAGTGCGGCGGCAAAATCGGCCGGTGTGAAGGGTTGCAGATCGTCCATGGCTTCGCCCACGCCGATGGCATGGATGGGCAGCCCATAGGTTTCTGCCGCTGCCACCAGCATCCCGCCCCGGGCCGATCCATCCAGCTTGGTCATCACCAGCCCGGTGACGCCGGCAACCTCGCGGAACACCGCGATCTGGGAGAGCGCATTCTGTCCCGTGGTGGCGTCCAGCACCAGCAGCACATCATGAGGCGCCGTGGGATCGATCTTGCCGATCACGCGCTTCATCTTGGCCAGTTCGTCCATCAGGCCGGCCTTGTTCTGAAGCCGGCCGGCGGTATCGATGATCAGCACATCGATGCCATCCTCCTGGGCGCGCTTGACCGCTTCAAAGGCCAGGCTGGCCGCATCGCCGCCCTGTTCGCCGGCCACGATCGGCACGCCCACACGGTCAGCCCAGATCTTCAGTTGCGCGATGGCGGCGGCGCGGAACGTGTCACCTGCGGCCAGCATCACCTGCTTGCCTTCGGCCTTGTACAGGCGCGCCAGCTTGGCAATCGTGGTGGTCTTGCCACTGCCGTTGACGCCCACCACCAGCACCACCTGCGGCTTTCGGCTGATGATCAGCGGCACGGCAACCGGCGTGAGCACCTGCTCCACTTCCTCGGCAACCACCCGCCTGATGCCGGCGGCATCGATGCCCTTGGCGAATTTCTGATCAGCAAGGCGCAGACGGATGCGGCCAGCAACGGCGGGACCCAGATCGGCTGCGATCAAGGCCTCCTCGATCTCGTCCAGCCGTTCATCGTCCAGCGGCAGCGTGCCAGTGGCCAGGCCGGTGATGTTGTCGGCCAGCCGTTTGGTGGACTTGGCCAGGCCCTGCGTGAGCTTGCCGAACCAGCTCATTGATAATGCTCCAGATCAACGTCGCCCGAAAAGGCGATCACGGCCGGCCCGGCCAGCAGGAGATGGCCATCGTCACGCCGCGTCACCACCAGTTCGCCGCCCGGCAGGGAAACCCGCACACGTGCATCCACAAGCCCGCGCCGCTGCGCCGCTGCCACTGCCGCCACCGCACCGGTGCCGCAGGCCAGCGTGGCGCCGGCGCCGCGTTCCCACACGCGCAGGATGACATGGTCCCGCGTCGCCACCTGCGCGATGCCGACATTCACGCGTTCCGGAAACACCGGGTCATGCTCGATCACCGGGCCGATGCGTTCAAGATCAACTGCCTGTGCATCCGGCACGAAGAACACCGCGTGCGGATTGCCCACGGACAGCGCGGCCGGGCTTGCCAGTTCCTCCCAGGCGAGGGGCAGGGACATGGTGTCCATCGGATAGGCCAATGGCACCGCATCCCAATCCCAGCGCGGCGCACCCATGTCGACCTCGGCGCCGCCGGCCATGGCTGTGCTGTCCAGCATGCCGCCGGCCGTTTCGATCCGATGCCGCCCGCCCAGCAGGGTCGCGGCCGCGCGGCTGCCATTGCCGCAAGCGGCCACCTCGCCGCCATCGCTGTTCCAGAAACGCAGGCGCACATCCGCCGTGTCGCTTGGCGCAATCAGGATCAACTGGTCGAAGCCGATTCCGGTGTGGCGGTTGGCAAGATTGCGCACCATCTGCGCCGTCAGCGTCACCGGCTCGGCACGCGCGTCGAGAACCAGGAAATCATTTCCCAGCCCATGCATCTTGATGAAGCGGCGCGTTGCCATGCTGCCGGCGTTAGCCGGCAAGGGCGGTATCCGGCAAGTCATACTCGCCGCGGATCACGGTGCGGGCCTGCCCGCGCAGGATCACCGCATCGCCGGCCAGTTCGCAGGCCAGCCAGCCACCGCGAACGCTGGCCTGATGCGCGGTGAAACTGTTGCGGCCCAGCAGGCGCGCCCACATCGGCGTGATCACTGCGTGGGCGCTGCCGGTCACCGGATCCTCGTCCACCCCGCAGGCGGGCACGAACACGCGGGACAGCACGTCAGTCTGCTCGCCCGGCGCGGTCGCGATCAGCATCAGGTCAACGCCCGGGGCCAGTGCCAGGATGGCCCTGAAATCAGGCGCAAGGGCCCGCACCTCGTCCGGCGAATCGAACAAGGCCACCAGATAATCCTGGCCGCGCGCCCACAACGCGTTGGGGCGGGCGCCCAATGCCGCGGCCACGGAATCGGTATTGGCAACGCGCCGCTCTGCCGGCCAGGCCGGCAATCGCATGGCGAGTGCATCAGCCTCGCGGGCCACCTCCAGCACACCGGCCTGCCGGGTCAGGAATCGCGCCCGGGCCAGATCCGGCAGGGCGTCCAATACCACATGCCCGCTGGCCAGCGTGGCGTGGCCGCACAGCGCCACTTCCAGTTTCGGCGTGAACCAGCGCAGCTGAAAGTCTGCCTCGCCGCCATCATGGGGCACCAGATAGGCGGTTTCGGAAAGATTGTTGTCGGCCGCGATGCCCTGCAGCACGGGATCGGGCAGCCAGTGCGGCAACATCATCACCGCAGCCGGATTGCCGGTGAACGGCCCGCGCCCGAAGGCATCAACCTGGATCAGCGGCAGCCGCATCAGGGATAGACCAGCCCATGGTGCCAGCCATCTGCCGTACGCTGATAGACTTCGCGCTCGTGCCAGCGCGCCTCGTGCGCTTGCCAGAACTCGATGCGGGAAGGCGTCACCCGCCAGCCGCTCCAGCGCGGCGGCCGCGGCACCTCGCCGGGAAAGCGCGCCGCCATCTCGGCGATGCGCGCCTCGAACGTGCCGCGATCGGGCAGGGGGCGGCTCTGCAGGCTGGCCCAGGCGCCCAACTGGCTGTCGCGCGGGCGGGTGGCGAAATAGGCATCGGCTTCGGCATCATCCACCAGCGCCGCCGTGCCACCGATGCGCACCTGGCGCTGCAGGGACTTCCAGTGGAAGTTCAGATGGACATGGGGATTGCCCGCCAGCTCGCTGCCCTTCTGGCTGTCAAGGTTGGTATAGAAGACGAAACCGCGTTCATCCCACGCCTTCAACAGCACCACCCGCAGGGAAGGGGCGCCATCCGGTCCCACGGTTGCCACCGCCATGGCGTTCGGATCATTGGGCTCACCGGCTTCGGCAGCAGCCAGCCATTCGCCAAAGCGGGAAAAGGGGGCAGGGTAGGGCAACAGGCTCATGCCAGCCGGTTAGCCGGCAGGCGCCGGCCTGTCACCCGCCAAGTCGTCGCGTGGTGTCAGGCCGCGCACTTGATGCAGCGCGTCGCGGTGGGCAGGGCGGCCAGCCGCGCCGGGGCGATATCCTCACCACATTCGGCGCACACGCCATATTCACCCTTCTCGATGCGGGCCAACGCCGCGAGAATCTGTTCAGCCTCGTGGATATGTTGCACTTCAAGGCCTTCGTTGGTGGCCAGTTCCTCCAGATCATTGGCCTGATCGGCGAACTTGGGCGAAAGTTCCTGCGTGGTCGCTGTTTCCAGACGGGCAATTTCCGCCTGCACCTCGGCCAGCCGGGCGCGCAGCGTGGCGGCGATCTGATCGGTGTTCATGCCCGTTCCCCTTCCAGCACGGCGGCAATCTGGTCCAGCACCGCCAGCCGTTCCTTCTTGAGTTCCTCGGCATGATTGTCGTCCATGGCCGGGGCAGCGCCGGTTTCGGCGCGGCGGATCTCGTCGTCCAGCGCGGCATAGCGATCGGCGAGCGTAGCGAAATGCCGGTCACGCCCCTTCAGTTCGCGCATCAACTCGGCATCCTGCGGGAACACATCGTGCAGGTCGGCTGGCAGGTGGCTCATTGCTTGTCCTCTCCCTTGGGCATTTGCCCTGTTTTCACAGTTGATATGTGGGCCGGTGTTGGCCGCCTGCCCATCGTGGCGATTGCGTAGGCTGGCGCTGTCTGCACATTGCGGCGTTGTAACAATCCGGCTATGACCCGTCGCCCCACTGCCGGAGTATTCGATGCGCCGCGTCTTCCTGCTCGCCCTGCTGATTGCTGCCCCCGTGTTCGCCCAGCAGGGGCCAGCCCCCGGTGTGCCCACGAGCATCGAGGCGGCGCGGCCGCAACGCCCGCCGCAAGCGCCCGACTGGACGCTCACCATCGGCATCGCTCCCATCGTCGCGCCGGTGTGGCAGGGCAGCCGCGATCACGGCTTCTCCATCTTCCCTGACCTGAGGGTGAACTACAAGGACACGCTGTTCCTCTCCGTGCCTGATGGCCTGGGCTGGAACATGATCAACCGCGATGGCTGGAAGATCGGCCCGCTCGCCAAGATCCGCTTCCGTCGGCAGGAAGATACTGGCGGCTCGCCGTTTCTGATCACCGGCGCCTCCACGGCGCTGCAGGGCATGGGCGATGTCGGCTTTGCCGGCGAATTTGGCGGCTTTGCCCAAAAAAGTTTCGTGAACGGCAAACTGCGCGCCCGCGCGGAAGTGCGGCAGGGCACGGGCGGCCATGATGGCCTGATCGCTGATACCAACCTCAGCTGGAACGACCGCAAGCGCGATGCCAGCCTGCTCTGGAGCGCCGGCGTGCGCGCCACCTGGGCCAGCAGCAACTTCACCAACGCCTATTTTGGCGTGAACGCGGCGCAAAGCCTGGCCACCGGCCTGCCGCAGTTCACCACCGATGGCGGCCTGGTCAGCGCCGGGGTGAA
>JALOSK010000190.1 GCA_025458465.1 Sandarakinorhabdus sp.
CGCCGATCAGCGCGGCGGCGGCGGGTTGCGCCTGCATGGCCACGTGCAGCTGATCCGCCCCGCCGTTCAGCTGCACCGCCACCTGGCCCAGACGCTCGCTGGCGATGGACAGGCCGGGCGACTGGGCGGGCTCGGCGGCAGCGTCAGTGGGGACGGAAGGCGCAGGGTTGGCCGGCTGGGCATTGGTTGGCTGGGTATTGGCAGGCTGGGCGCTGGCAGGCGCGAACGATGGCATAGCCGGCGCGGTGGAGCCCTGCGCCGGGCCGGCCGCCGGCGTTTCAGTGGCCAACGGCGCGGATGTGCGCTGATCGCCAGCTTCGGGGGCCAGTTCGGGGCGGGCGCTGGCGACATCTGCTGGCGGTGCGGCCTCTGGCAGCGCATCGAAGGCAGCCGGGCCCACAGTGCCGCGCGGCTTGCCTGCCAGGGCAGGCGGCGATGCTGGCACCATCGGTTGCACAGGCACGGCGCCCGGCATTGGCGGCGCCGCAAGCACCGATGATAGCGGTTGAACGGCGGGCGGCAGAACGGGCGGGGCCTGCACCGAAACCGCGGGCGGTGGTGATGAGGTGAGAGGCGGGCGCCCTGTCTCCGCTGGTGCTTCCGCCACAGGCGAACTGATCGTGGGCGCGGATGCCACTTGCGGTGCCGGTTGGCCCGCGCTTGTCAGGATCGGCGCCTTCAGGCCCGGCGCTGCGGGCAGGCTTGCCTGCCAGCCCCGCCCGCCCGCCATCAGGGCTGGCCGCGCGGCGGCAATGGTTTGGGATGATGAAGGCCAAGGCGCGCCGGAGGCCGCGGGCGCGCGCGGCGGGGCGGCAATGGCCGCCGGCAGATTGGCCAGTTCCGGCACCAATTGCAGCAGCCACGGCGCCGGTGTGGCAAGATCCATGTCTGTTTCAGTGTCGGTGTATGGGCCGGGCACAGCTGCATCGGTTTCAGCGTCGCCAGCCGGGGCGCCATCAATGGGCACAACCGGCGCCGCATCACCCGGCACCATCCCGGCCACCAGCGATTGGTCTGGCGCGCCCGGCGCGGGCTGGGCAGCCAGCATGGCCGCGAACGGCGGGCTCGCCACGGCCGCCTGCGGCGCGCCGGCCTCGGGCAAGGCCATGCCCGCCAGCAGCGGCACAGCACCGGGCAGCGCCGGCGCAGCAGCGCCAGCGGGCTGGCCGGGAGACAGCAGGGCAAGGCCGGTCAGGTTGGTCATGCCTCATCCTCCTGGGCGGCGCGGCGGGCGATGGCGGCATCCACGGCGGCGCGGGCGGCGGCCAGTTGCCGGCTGGCATCATCACGCGCTGCGCGGGACTGGTCACCGCGCTGGGCCACGGCGGCGGCGATATCGTGCAACTGGCCATCGCTGCGGGCGCGCGCCGATCGGGCCGCCGCACTTGCAACGCCGCCCGCCTGCCCGCCCACCAGCGCGCGCACCCGTTCCAAGAGCGCGGCATCGGCCGCCGCCTTGCCTTGCGCGCGCGCCAGATCGGCCAGCGCCAGGCGTTCGCGGATGCGGCGCACCCGCACCAGCCGATCCAGCGGTGTCACGGTTGCGCTCATGCCGTGCCCTCCAGCGGGGCGGTGAGTTCGATCAGCGTGGCGATACTGTCAGCCGCATCGGCGCGGGTGGCGCGATCCTGCATCAGGAACGCGGTCAACGCCGGTTGCAGGGCCAGCGCCAGATCCAGTTCGGGATCGCTGCCCGGCGCATAGGCGCCCATCAGCACAAGATCGCGATTTTCCTCGGCCAACGCCAGCATCCGGCGAAAGCGCGTGGCAGCGGCCAGATGCGCGGGCGCGGCGATATCGGGCATCACCCGGCTGGCCGAGGCAATCAGATCAATGGCCGGGAACTGCCCGCGCCCGGCCAGCCGGCGCGACAGCAGCACATGCCCGTCCATCACGCCGCGTGCCGCATCCACCACCGGATCGGCACGATCATCGCTTTCCGCCAGCACGGTGGCCACCAGGGTGATGGCGCCGCCGCTGCGCCTGTCGCCGCCGGCGCGTTCGGCCAGATCGGCCACCAGTTGCAGGGCCGATGGCGGGAAGCCCCGCGCGCCGGCCGGCTCGCCGCGCGCCATCGCCACTTCGCGCGCGCCATGAACCACCCGCGACAGCGAATCGAGGATCAGCAGCACCTGCCGGCCCTGGCTGCGGAACCATTCGGCGATGGTCATCGCGGCCTGTGCACCGCGCACCCGGCACAGCATGGCATCGGCGGCCGGCACCGCCACCGTCACGGTGCGATCCCGCGCCGGGCCAACCAGTTCGGTATCGATGAAATCGCTGATCTCGCGGCTGCGTTCGCCGATCAGGGCCATCACCACCACGTCGGCGCGGGCCCAGCGCGCGATCTGGCCCAGCAGCACCGATTTGCCCACGCCGGTGCCGGCCATGATGCCCACCCGCTGCCCCGCACCCAGTGACAGCAGCGCATCCAGTGCGCGCACGCCCGTCACCAGCGGCTGGGTGACGCGTGCCCGCGCATGCGGTGCCAATGGCAGCGGCGTGGCCGGCAGGCGCGTGGCGCACTGCGGCCGGGGCAGGCCATCCAGCGGGCGGCCAAGGCCATCGATCACCCGGCCCAGCAGCGCATCGCCCACCGCAATCGCGCCATCATGCGCATCGGGCAGCACCAGCGCACCCGGCGCAATCCCGGCCAGCGGCGCCAGCCCCATCAACAGCGCCCGGCCATCGCGAAAGCCGATGATCTCGCCAGCCAGCCCCGCAATGCCGATGGACACGCGGCTGCCCACCGGGCCAGCGATGCCGATGGCTTCCAGGATGGCGCCATCGGCGGCCACCACGCAGCCACCGCGCCGCACCGGCAGCGGCGGCAGCACGGCACCCGCCATGCGGCGGGCCAGTGTTTCGGTGGCGCACGCCAGCATCACAGCGCCTCCACCAGCCGGGCCAGCCGTTCGGCAAGGCCGGCCTCGATCCGGTAATCGGGGCCAGCCACCACCACATGGCCGGGCGGCAGCGCCGCATCGGCGGTCGTGGCGATGCCGCCCGGCACATCGGCCGCGATCAGCGCCAGCGTATCGGGATGCGCCATCAGGGTGGGTGCGGCGCCGTCCCCAGCTTCGGCCAGTGCGGCCGCCACCAGTGGCGCCAGCACCCGGCCACCGCTGGAAAGTTCCGCCATCAAAACGGCTTCCGCGACGGCCTTCACCAAATTCTGGAGCAATGGGGCAAGGCGCGCCATGTCGATCCCGGTGATGGCCGCCACCGCCGACACGGCTTCGGCCAAGGCCGCGCGCAGTTCGGCCAGATCGGCTTCGGCTGCCGCGCGGCCGGCGGCTTCCCCGGCCGCACGGCCCGCCGCCTCGCCTTCGGCACGGGCCTGGCGCAGCAGAAGCTCAAGGTCGGGCGCGGGCGGCACCGCTGCCGACGCCGGCGGCGGAGCCGGGGAAGGCGCCGGCGTCATCAGGCTGGTCAACAGCCGGGCCAGGCCGGGCGCGGCGGCCAGCGTGGCATCGGGCACGCCGGCCAGCAGGGCGGCGAGGCGCGGATCATGCACGCTCACAGCATCGCCTCCGCCTGCGTTGGCAGGGTGATGGCGCCGGCATCGCCCAACCGGCGCACCAGCCGGCACACATCGCGCTGGGCAGCTTCCACTTCGGAACGCTTCATCGGCCCGCGTTCGGCCAGATCATCCTGCAACTGTGATGCCGCGCGCTTGGACATGGCGCCGAACACCAGATCCTTCACCACCGCATCGGCGCCCTTCAGGGCCACGGCCAGCAGCGCGGGATCCACCTCGCGCAGCACCAGCTGCACATCCTTCTGCGACAGGCCGGCCAGATCGGCGAACACGAACTGCTGGCTTTCCAGTTCGGCGGCGAGATCGGCATCGGCGGCCATCAGCGCATCCAGCAGCACGCCGCGCCCGCGCGCCTTCTTCACCACGCTGGCGGCAAAATCGGTGCCGGCAAGCCGGGCCCGCTCGCGATCGGTGCCCACACCGCGCAGCTTGGCGTCCAGATCGGCTTCCAGCGCCGCCAGATCGGCCAGCGCCACCGGTTGCAGCGTGGCCAGCCGCAAGGCGATATCGGGCTGCAGGGCTTCGGGCAGGCCATCCAGCACCTGCGCTGCCTGATCCTCGCGCAGATGCGCCAGCACCACGGCGATGGCCTGCGGATGTTCATCGGCGATCAGCGTGGCCAGCGCCGCGGCCTCCACCCAATCCAGCACGGCAAAGCGGCGCGGCGCAGCCGGCGGCCCGATGCGTTCGATCAGGGTTTCGGCGCGCGGCGTGCCCAGCGCCAGGCCCAGCCGTTGCCGCACCTGCCGCCCCTGCGCATCCAGCGCCGCCACCTGGGCGGTGCGGGCGAGGAATTCATCCAGCACCGCATCGATGGCATCAGGCGCAATCTCGGCCACGCTCAGCATGGCTTCGCCCACCTGCTGCACTTCATCCGGCGACATGCCGGACAGCATTTCGGCAGCCTGCGCATCTTCCAGCACCAGCAGCAGGATGGCGCATTTCTGCGCGCCGCGTGAGGCAGGCATCATGCCGCCGGCTCCGCCGAGGTGGGGGACGCTGCCGGCTGGGCACCGCCACCGGCCACCAGCATCTGCCGCGCCACCGCCATGGCGCGATCCTTGTCACCGGTCACCAGCGTGCGCGCCCGGTCCAGCTTGCCACTGTAATCG
>JALOSK010000191.1 GCA_025458465.1 Sandarakinorhabdus sp.
GCTTCGCCGGTGCCGTCATCCTTGTTGATCAGGATGCCGGCCACGCCGACATTGCCGCCCATCTTGCGGAAATATTCCACCGCCTTGCAGACGTTGTTGGCAACATAGAGCGACTGCAGGTCGTTCGAGCCAACCACGATCACCTTCTGGCACATGTCGCGGGCGATCGGCAGGCCAAAGCCGCCGCACACCACGTCGCCCAGGAAGTCGAGCAGCACGTAATCGAAGCCCCAATCGTGGAAGCCCAGCTTCTCGATGGTTTCAAAGCCGTGGATGATGCCGCGGCCACCGCAGCCACGACCAACCTCAGGCCCGCCCAGTTCCATGGCGAACACACCATCGCGCTGGAAGCACACGTCCTCGATGGTCAACTCCTCGCCCGAAAGCTTCTTCTTGGAGCTGGTCTCGATAATGGTCGGCGTCGCCTTGCCGCCGAACAGCAGGCTGGTGGTGTCGCTCTTGGGATCGCAACCGATCAGCAGCACGCGCTTGCCCTGCTGCGCCATCATGTAGGAGAGGTTGGCGAGCGCGAAGCTCTTGCCCGAACCGCCCTTGCCATAGATGGCGATGATCTGGGTTTCCTTGGTGATTTCACCGGTGTGAACCGGATCGGGTTCGATCGCAGCCTCCTCACGAAGCGCGGCAACCTGATCGAGAAGTTGATTGATGCTCATGCGATATCTCTCCAGTCGAAGACCATCTTGAGACAATTGGGGTCCGAAAAGGCCTGACCATAAGCGGTCGGAGCCTCAGATGCCGGAACCTTGTGCGTCACAAGGCCCTCGAGCGACAGCCTACCGCTGCCCACCATGGCGAGACATGTCGCCAGGTCGTCAGGCTGGAACTCTGTGGCGATGCGGATACGCGCCTCGCGCCGGAACGCGGGCGCGAAGTGGAACGACAGCGGCTCGCTGTAGAAGCCGGCCAACACGATCTCGCCCCCGCGCGCCATGTGCATGACGGCCTGGTCGAGAATGCGGTGGTCACCGCTGGCGTCGTAGATCGAGCGGTAATCCCGCCGCTCGTCGGTCTCGGGCCTGATCACCCGATATCCCTCTCCACCCGACATGCGGGCGTCGTTGATTTCCCACACCACCGGCTCGACGCCGGCAGCCAGCGCCAGCCGGGCCAGCAGGCGGCCCAGCACGCCATGGCCAATTATCAGGTCCGGCATCTCGCCGCCCACCACGGCATGCTGCGCCGTTGCGGCCAGGCTCATCAGCACGGCCTTTTCGGCCAGTTCCGCCGGCATCGGGATCACCCGCGCCGCACCGGTGATCACGGTGCGCGCCTGGCCGCCGAACAGCCCGCGCGCGCCTTCGAACTTGGAGGAACCGGGCACGAACACGCAACGGCCGATCATCGCCTTCTGGTTGGCGCCGGCGTCCACCACCGTGCCCACCGCCTCGTATCCGGGAACCAACGGATAGCCCATGCCGGGGAACATCGGCATGCTGCCGTTGTACATCAGCTTTTCCGTGCCCATGGAGATGCCCGACCAGTCCACGGCCACCACCACGTCATCGGCGTCCGGCGCTGTCAGGGTGAGGCGGCGCAGTGCAACGCGCTCCGGCTCTTCCACGACGACGGCCAACGTATCCATTCGATTCAACCCCTCACGCGGATCAACGGCAGTACAGTGCGGCTGTGCTGCCGGCCGCGATGCTGCGGCACTTTATCCAATGCGATTTTGCCATGTAAAGCCGTGTTACATCTTGGCAAGGCAAAAAATTGGACGAGGATAGTCCACTTTAGGGCTTGACGCGGTCATGCGTGCGCAAACAGGCCGATTCCTGCCGCCGCTCACCGCTCCGCAACAATCAGCCGCGTCGCCATCGGAAGCGCCGTGCGCACCTCCCGCGCACTGGTGAAGCCGGCTTCGGCCAGCAACGACAGATAGGCCTGGGCCGTGCGGGGCCGGCCCGACCCCATCGCCCACAGATACAGCCCGAAATAGGCATCGCCCATCGTTTCGGCACCCGGTGTCTGGGCCATCGGTTCGGCGATCAGCAGCCGCCCGCCCGACGGCAGCGCAGCGTGCGCCTTCCTCAGCAGGGCGCGCACCACATCATCATCGTGATCGTGACAGATGCGCACCAGGCTGATCACATCGGCGCCCTGCGGCAGCGGATCGTCGCGGAAGCTGCCGCCGTGCAGCGCGATGTGGGAAAGCCCCTGCGCCGCCAGCTTGGCCCGCGCCCCTTCGACCACGGCGGGCAGATCGAACAATTTCATCGCCAGCCTTGGATGCCGGGCCGCCACCTCCGCCAGGAAGGCGCCGTGCCCACCGCCCACGTCCATCAGGCACTGGTGGCGATCGAAGCGATAGGCATCGATCACCTGCTGCGCCACCATCGGCTGGCTGGCCGCCATGAGGGCGGAATAGGGCGCCACCGCGCCTTCGCCGGCGCCCTGCCAGCTGGCGGCATCGGCCGCGGCCGGTTCGCCGCGCCCGGCGGCCGGTGCATAGGTCCAGAAATCGGCGAGCTTGCTCTTGCCGCGGCCGCGCTTCAGCAGATCGATGGGATCGGCCAGATCGTCATAGAAGATCTTGTGATGCTCGATCATCGCCAGCGCGCCTTCGTTGCTGGCCAATGCCGCGCCGCGCTGGCCCAGCACCCACAGATCGTCCCCGGCCGATTCCACCACATCGATGGCCCGCGCCGCGCCCAGCAGCCGCTGCATGGCATCCAGCGCCAGCCCGGCGCCCTGCGCCAGTTCGGCCGTGGTGGCGGCACCAGCGGCAAGCCGGCGAACGATGCCGGCGTCCACCGCGGCGGTGAGCGCCTTCGTTTGCACGAACCCGCTGATCACCTGGAACATGCTGTTGGCATGGCGCTGCGCGGTGCGGCGCAGCAGCGGATTGCGCATGGCAAAACGCTGGAAGCCGGGGTCCATCAACACCCGGTTGCGCGCTGTCAGCCAGCGCAGTTTCCAGCCTTTTGCCCGTTCCTCAGCCATCGATCATCACGGCCATGCGGCGCCTGCTTCCTGGTTGATGGCCCTGACCCAAGTGGCCCTGACCGGCATCATGACCTTGACGCTGCGGCTTTGCCATGCGCCAAACCGCCCCGAACTGGTCCTTGATTCGGATAGCTGATTTGGCAAGCGAAAACGGCGTTGTCATCATCGGAGCCGGCATGGGCGGCCTGAGCGCCGCCGTGCTGCTGGCGGCGCGTGGCGTGCCGGTGACGGTGGTGGAGCGCATGGCCCACCCCGGTGGCAAGCTGCGCACCGTCGATGTCGGCGGTGCTGCCATCGATGCCGGCCCCACCGTGTTCACCCATCGCCCGGTGTTCGAACGCATCTTTGCCGATGCCGGCACGGCGCTGGATGATCATCTGACACTGGTAAAATCTGATCGGCTGGCGCGCCATGCCTGGCAGGATGGCAGCAGCCTTGATCTGTGGGCCGATCATGCCCGCAGCCGCGACGCAGTGGCCGCCTTTGCCGGGCCTGCCGAGGCCGAAGGCTGGGTGCGCTTCCAGGCCGAGGCCGCGCGCATCTGGCGGGCACTGGAAACCCGCTTCATGGAAAGCCCGGCGATGGGCCCCGTTGGCCTGACGCTGAAATATGCGCCGTTCCACCTGCACGAGATGTTCGCGATCAACCCGTTCGCGACCCTGTGGGCCACGTTGGGCAAATATTTCCACGATCCGCGCCTGCGCCAGCTCTATGGCCGTTATGCCACCTACACGGGGGCCGATCCCTTCCAGGCCACCGCCACGCTGATGCTGATCGCGCATCTTGAAGCCCGCGGCGTCTGGCTGGTGGACGGCGGCATGCACGAGGTGGCGCGCCAGATGGCGGCGCTGGCCACGCGGCTGGGCGCCACCTTCCACTACAATGCGCACGTCGCCGAAATCCTGGTCAGGGGCGGCCGCGCGGCAGGCGTGCGCCTCGCCAGCGGGGAGGAGATCGCGGCACGCGACGTGTTGTCGAACAGCGACATTTCAGCGATTGCCGATGGCCGGTTCGGGCCGGCAGCCAGCCATGCCGTTACCGGCGTGAAGCCGCACGAACGCTCGCTCTCCGCGCTTGTCACCATGATGACGGCGCATGCCAGCGGGTTCGAGATGGACCGGCACAACGTGTTCTTCTCCACCGATTATGCCGCCGAGTTCAGGCAGATCTTCGGCGAACTGCGCTTGCCGGTGGAACCCAGCATCTATATCTGCGCACAGGACCGTGGCATCACGCCACCTGTTCCAGGGCGCCCCGAACGCTTCCAGTTGATCGTCAACGCCCCGCCAACAGGTGACGGCTCCCCCCCCACCGACGAGGAGATGGCCCAATGTCAGACCGCAACACTGGCCGTCCTGGCGCGCTGCGGGCTGGATCTGAAACCGGTGGCGATGCACCCGGTGGGCCCGAAGATGTTCGAGGCACTTTTCCCTTCCAGCGGTGGGGCCCTTTATGGTCGGGCCTCGCACGGGTGGCAGGCCAGCTTCCGCCGGCCTGGCAGCAGGACGAAGCTGCCCGGGCTGTGGCGGACCGCGCTTCGACCAGGACGTTCCAGCCGGCGGCTACCGCTGGTGGTATGTCGACGCCGAAAGCGACTGCGGCCAGTTCGGGCTGACCATCATCGCCTTCATCGGTTCGGTCTTCTCGCCCTATTACAAGGCATCTGGCCGGCACGATCCGGAAAACCATGTTTCCCTGAACGTCGCCCTTTATGGCAAGCGCGGCCGCCGCTGGGCGATGACGGAACGCGGCAAGGGTGCGCTGTGGCGCGACCGCACCACCCTGCGCATCGGCCCCAGCGCCGTGCGCTGGGATGGCGAGGTGCTGGTGATCGACATCGAGGAACAGGGCGCGGTGTTCCCCCTCAATGTCCGCGGGCAGGTGCGGGTCACGCCGATGGTCTATGGCCAGCGCCGCTTCCGGCTCGATCCTGGCGGCAAGCATGTCTGGGAACCGCTGGCGCCGTGCAGCCGGGTGGATGTCTCTTTCTCCGATCCGGCGCTGAACTGGTCGGGCACCGGCTATCTCGACGCCAATCACGGCGCCGAATCGCTGGAGGACGGCTTTGCCGACTGGCAGTGGAGCCGCGCCCATCTGAAGGACGGTTCCACCGCCGTGATGTACGAAGGCAAGCTTTCCGATGGTGCCGATTTCGGCATGGCGCTGCGCATCACGCCCGATGGCCAGGCCGAGGTGATGGAAATGCCCGCGCCCGTGGTGCTGCCGAAAACCGCCTGGCGGCTTGACCGCCTCACCCGCGCCGACGCCGGCTACACCGCCCGCGTGCGGGCCACCTGGGAAGACACGCCCTTCTACAGCCGCACCGCGCTTTCAACCCGCCTGTGGGGCGAAGATGTTCTGGCCGTGCACGAATCGCTCAACATGCGGCGCTTCGATACCGGAACCGTGCAGTGGATGCTGCCGTGGCGAATGCCGCGCAAGATCTGATTGGCGCCGTCGGGCTTGCGCTGCTGCTGGCCGGTTGCGCGGGCGAACAGCGGCCCGGCTGGTTGTTCAAGACGGCTGCGGAGTCCGCCTTGCCGGGACCAATCGCCATTTGGGGCCCGCCCGAAGCAATGGCAGATGCCGGCTTTGGCTGTTCACAAGATGGCCAGATCGAATTCTGGCTTGTGCGCGAGGAATCCCTGACCACGGGCCATCTGGTGCCTTTTGCCGCCGGGCGCGCGAAGGACCGGTTGGCAGAGCGCTTTGAAGTGGATGGGGTGGGCAGGGCGGTTTTTCCAATTCCGCGCGGCTCCCCCCTGCTGGCGGCAATTGCCGGCGGCGCAAATCGTCTGGAATGGCGGCTGCCCGGGGGCGGTCGCGGCAGCCTGAGGTTGGGTGAACCAGTGCGCGAACTGCTCCACCAATGTGCGGTTCATTCGTCGCCGCGCTGATCATCCCCTTCGGCTGGCTTGTCATCCGGCTTCTCGCGCAGGCTCCACAATTGCCAGCCGGCGAAGGCCAGCACGGCGAACAGGGTGATGCCGCCTTCGATCAGGCCGTAATATTCTGCCGGAATGTCCATGGCCGCACAGGCTGGCAGGCAGCGCCTTGGCCGTCAATCATTCCCACCACGGGAAGCCCGGCGGCAGGTTCGCGTTCACCGTGCCCGGAAACGCCGGCGGGCGTTTTTCGAGGAAGGCGGCCACACCCTCCTTCACGTCCGGCCCGGCGCCCAGCGCCATGTTGTAGCGCGCATCCACGGCCAGCGCTTCATCGGGGCTGGCGGCGCTGCCCAGCCGCCACAGCATCGCGCGGGTCATGGCGATGGCCACTGGCGCGGTGCCATCGGTGAGTTCGGCGGCGATGGCGCGGGCGCGGTCCAGCAGTTCACCGGGGAACACCACCTCGCTCACCAGGCCGCCGGCGCGCGCTTCCTCGGCATCGAAGATGCGGCCCGAAAGGCACCAGCGCAGCGCCTGGGGCAGGCCGACAAGCCGCGGCAGGAACCAGGCGCTGCCGGCTTCCGGCACCAGGCCGCGCCGCGCGAACACAAAGCCGATGCGGGCCGTGGTGCTGCAGATGCGCACGTCACACGGCAGGGTGAGCGTGATGCCAACCCCCACCGCCGGGCCATTGATGGCGGCGATGGTGGGCTTGGCGGATTCAAAGAGTGCGTGGATGAAGCTGTCTTCCCGGCCGCCGCCGGATCCGAAGTTGCCGGCCCCCTCCCCCGCCATGTCGAAGGCGTCAGCACCGGCCGAAACATCGGCGCCGGCGCAGAAGGCCCGGCCCGCGCCGGTGATGATGATGGCCCGCACGGCATCATCGGCACTGGCGCTGCGCACCGCGCGGGCCAGCGCCCGGCCCATCGCATCGGTGTAGGCGTTCAGTTTTTCCGGCCGGTCCAGCGTGATCGTCATTACGCCGGCTTCGATGCTGACAGTCACACCATCTTGCGCCATCATCACTCTCCCCTGCCCGCCATGCTGCGGGAACGGGGCAAGGGCAGCAACAACTGCTTTGGGGAGGAAACATGCTGCGCCTGCGCCAGATCGCCATGGTCGCACCCGAGCTCACGCCGGTGGAGGCAGAGGTGGGCCGCATCGTCGTGGCCGACATCTGCTATCGCGATCCGGGCGTCGGCAAATATGGCCTCGAAAACGCGCTGTGGGCGCTGGGCGGCACCTTCCTCGAGGCGCTTGCCCCCACACAGGCGGACACCACCGCCGGCCGCTACATGGCGCGGCGCGGCGGCGCCACCGGTTACATGGTGATCCTCGACACCGATGATCTGGCGCCGTTGCGCGCCCGGCTGGTGCAGTTGCAGGTGCGCATCGTGGAGGATCTGACCGTGGGCGACGCGCAGCTGCACGCCACCGCGCTGCACCTCCACCCGCGCGACACCGGCGGCTGCCTGCTCTCCATCGATCACCATGGCCCCGACGCGGCGCTGCTGGGCAGTTACATGTGGGCGGGCAGCAACTGGCACCGCCATTGCCGGCCCGATCTTGCCATCAGCGGCGCGGTGATGGCTTGCGATGACCCCGCCGCCACCGCCGCGCGCTGGGCGGCGATTCTGGCGCGTCCGACCAGCCGCCACGGGGAAGGCTGGCGCATCAGCCTCGACAATGGCGCACTGGATTTCGTGCC
>JALOSK010000192.1 GCA_025458465.1 Sandarakinorhabdus sp.
GCGCTGCTGATGGGCGGCGTGCAGCCGGCGTGGCTGCTGGTCACGGTGGCCACCGTGGGCAATGTGGCGGGCGCGGTGCTGAACTATGGACTTGGGCGGTCCGCCGAACGCTTCCGCCACCGCCGCTGGTTTCCGCTGTCCGCCGCCGGCTGGGACCGCAGCGCGGCATGGTTCAACCGATGGGGCGTGGCGACCCTGTTGCTGAGCTGGCTGCCGATCATCGGCGATGGCTTCACCGTTCTGGCTGGCGCGGCGCGGACCCGGTTTGCGCTGTTCCTGGCGCTGGTGACCCTGGCCAAGGGCGGCCGCTATCTGGTGCTGGCGGCGGCCCTAGGCTGAGGCCAGCCAGCGATTGAGGCGACTGGCCGGGGTGGACAATATCTCCGCTGCCGGGCCGCTTTCCACGATGGCGCCAGCATCCATGAACGCGGCCAGATCGGCGATGCCGGCTGCCTCTTCCAGATCATGGGTGACGATGATCATGGGCGCCGCGCTGGCCTGGCGCAGCCGCGCCACCAGCGCAATCAGCGCGCGGCGCACCGGGCGATCGACAGCGGCAAACGGCTCATCCAGCAGCAGCACCGCCGGTTCGCGAGACAGCGCGCGGGCCAGCGCCACGCGCATCTGTTCGCCGCCTGAAAGCTGCGCGGGCCGGCGCTGCAGCACGGCGCCTTCAAGCTGCACCGCAGCCAGCAAGGCCCGCGCCACATCCCCATCCGGCTGTTCCTGCGCGATCATCACGTTGCCCAAGGCATCAAGATGCGGGAACAGGCCGCCGCCTTGCAGCACCAGCCCCACGCGGCGTTGCCACGCCGGCAGCCCGGTGGCGCCATCCTGCCAGGCCACGCCGTCCACCCGCACCTGCCCGCTGGCCGGCAACAGGCCGGCAATCGCCTTCAGCAGGCTGGACTTGCCCGCCCCGGATGGGCCGACCAGAGCCAGCGTCTGCCCGGGCGGCACGTGCAGCCCCGCACGCAGCGGCACGGGCGCCCGGGCCGCCAGATCGACCTGCAGCCCTTCAGCCACGCGCCCCCCCTTCCCGCCGGCCCAGCAGGAACAAAAGGGTGATCGCCAGCACGCTGATCGCGGTGAGCAGCAATGCCAGCCGCCCCGCGCCTGCCATGTCGAACGCCTGCACCCGATCATAGATGGCGAGGGACAGGGTGGCCGTCTCCCCCGGAATCGCGCCGCCCACCATCAGCACCACGCCGAATTCGCCCAGCGTGTGGGCAAAGGCCAGCACCGCACCGGTGGCGATGCCCGGCCACGCCAGCGGCAGTTCCACCTTGCGGAAGGCGGCGAATGGCGACAGCCCGCAACTGGCAGCAGCGGCGCGCAGATCATCGCCCACGGCCTCGAAGGCGCGCTGTGCCGGCTGCATCGCCAGCGGCAGGTTGACCAGCACGGATGCCACCACGATGCCGGCAAAACTGAACACCAGCCTGCTGCCGGTGACAGCCTCGAACAGCTGGCCGATGGCGCTGGCCGGCCCCATCCCCACCAGCAACGCCAGCCCCACCACCGTGGGCGGCAGCAACAGCGGCAGGAACAACAGCGCTTCCAGCAACGGCCGCCCCCGCCAGCGGGTGATCGCCAGCCAGCGCCCCAGCCCGATGGCCATCGGCAGCAGGATCGCCACCGTGGCCAGCGCCAGCAGCAGCGACAGGCGCAGTGCTGTCGCGTCGGCAGCGGTCATGGCAGGCCAAAGCCCGCGGCGGCCAGCCGCGCGCGCGCCTGCGGGCCAGCCATCCAGGCGGCAAAGGCCCGCGCATCGGCACCGGCACCGCGCGCCAGCACCAGCGATTGCACCAGCGGCGGATGGCTATTGGCGGGCAGATCCAGCATCACCAGCCCGCCCTGTTTCACCGCATCGCGCGCCAGCGCCGCCGACACGATGCCGGCCTCTGCGCCGCCGCTGATCACGAATTGCGCGGCCTGGGCCACGTTTTCGCCGAGCACGAGCGGCGGAGTGAGCCCGGCCCTGTCCAGCACTGCCCGGGCGGCGCGGCCATAGGGCGCCACCGCCGGATTGGCGATGGCCAGATGCCGCACGCGCCCGGCCGCCAGCGCGGCGCGCAGCGAGGCGAGGTCGCGCACGCCGCTGTTGCTGCGGGCCAGCAGCGCCAGCCGACCGAGCGCATAGGGGCGCAGCGGCGCAGCGGCCTTGCCGGCCGCCACGAGCCGGGCCGGATAGTCGCTGTCAGCCGCCAGCAGCAGCTGATGCGGGGCACCGTTCAGCATCTGCTGCGTGAGACTGCCGCTGGCGGCGAACACCGGCACCACCTGGCGGCCGGTGGCCGCGCGGAAATCGGCGATGATCATCGGCAGCACGCCGCGCAGATCGGCGGCGGCTGCGATGGTGACTGGCACAGTGGCTGCCGCCCGAACGGACAGCGGCCAGACCAGCATCAAGAGCAGGGCCATCAGGCGAAACATCGCCGCCGTCATGCCAGCCGCAGCCCGCCCTTGCAACGAAGGTGCAACGCGGCGGCAAAGCCGCTATGGCCCGGCGCATGAGCCGCCCCGATCCCGTCGAGCCTTTCCACGCCATCGCGCTGTCGCGCCTTGCCCGCCAGCTTGAGGCCGAAGGCCGGCACATCATCCACATGGAATTCGGCCAGCCATCCACCGGGGCGCCGGCTGCTGCCATCGCGCGGGCACAGGATGTGCTGGCCAGCGATCCGGGCAGCTATTGGGAATCGGAACCGCTGAAGGCCCGCATCGCGCAGCTTTATGCCGATCGGCACGGCGTCACCGTGGCGCCCGAACGCATCATCCTTACCTGCGGCGCGTCGCCGGCGCTGGTGCTGGCGCTGTCGTCCGCATTCCGGGCCGGCGATGCCATTGCCATGGCGCGGCCCGGCTATGTTGCCTATCGCAACAATGTCCGCGCGCTGGGCATGCAGCCGGTGGAGGTCGCCTGCGGCCCGGAAAGCCGCTTCCAGATCACTGCCGAACAGCTCGCCGCACTCGATCCGGCACCGGCTGGCGTCATCATCGCCAGCCCGGCCAACCCCACCGGCACCATCATCCCGCCCGCCGAAATGGCCGCTATTGCCCAGGTGTGCGCGGCGCGCGGCATCCGCATCATCTCCGATGAAATCTATCATGGCCTGTCGTTCACCGGCCCGGTGCCCAGCGCGCTGGAATTCGCGCCCGATGCGCTGGTGGTGAACAGCTTTTCCAAATATTTCAGCATGGTGGGCTGGCGGCTGGGCTGGCTGGTGGCGCCGGATGACCTGATCGGCGCGGCGCGCGCCCGCATGGGCAATCTGTTCCTCACCGCCCCCACCCTGTCCCAGCATGCCGGGCTGGTGGCGATGGACTGCGTGGACGAACTGGAAGGCCACATCGCGCGCTATGCCGCCAACCGCCAGCTGATGCTGGATGCCTTGCCGGCCATGGGGCTGACACAGATCGCCCCGCCCGATGGCGCCTTCTACATCTGGGCCAATGTCGCCCACCTCACCGATGATGCGATGCAACTGGCCGAACGCCTGCTGCGGGACACCGGCGTCGCCACGGCACCGGGGTTCGATTTCGATCCGGTGGCCGGCCATCACTTTCTGCGCTTCAGCTTCGCCGTGGACACGCCGCTGGTGAAGGAGGCGATCGCGCGGATGACGCCCTGGTTCCAGCAGCAGGGAACAGCAGCGCGCTGATCAGGCGGCAGGCGCCACAGCCCGCCGGCTGGCCATGGCGCGGAAGAACAGCACCGCGGTGACGCCCACGAAGAACAGCGAGACCACGAACGGGGCGCCGGGTTGGTAGATGGTCGCCTCAGGCGCCGAAAAGCGCGCGAACACCGTGGTCATCAACGGCGGGCCGATGATCGCCGAAAGGCTCTGGATGGAGGCGACCGCGCCCTGCAGCTCGCCCTGTTCGGAAGGTGGCATTTCCGCCGACATCAGGCCCTGCAGGCAGGGAAACACCAGGCCCTGGCAGGCCGAAACCGCGATGCCGACATAAACCAGCATGCCAACATCGGCCATCGCATAGGTGGAATAGCCGGCCACCGCCGACAACAGGCCGAACTGGATGATGCGGCGCTGGCCAAAGCGCGGGATCAGCTTGCGGCCCAGAAAGCCCTGCACGAAGGCACCGGTGACGCCAACCGCCGCCAGGCTCCAGCCCACCTGTTCGGGCGTCCAGCCATAGCGAAGCTGCCCGTGATAGGACCAGATCGAATAGAGCGACTGGTACGACAGCGTCCACACGAACACGGTGGCAGCCAGCATCAGCACCACCGGGTGCGCCGATTTCAGCCGCATCAGCGCGCCCACCGGATTGGCGCGCCGCCACTGGAAGGGGCGACGCTGCGCCGGCGGCAGCGACTCCGGCAACACGAACAGGCCATAGACAAAATTGGCCATGGCCAGCGCCGCCGACAGCAGGAACGGCACTTCGGTGCCATAACGCGCCACGAAACCGCCCAGCGCCGGGCCGATGATGAAGCCGAA
>JALOSK010000193.1 GCA_025458465.1 Sandarakinorhabdus sp.
GGCGCTGTTCTTCATCGGCGGCATCATCAAGCACGCCAAGGCCTGCAACGCCTTCACCAACCCCGGCACCAACAGCTACAAGCGGCTGGTGCCCGGCTTCGAAGCGCCGGTGCTGCTGGCCTATTCCAGCCGCAACCGTTCGGCGTCGTGCCGCATCCCCTATGGCACCGGCGCCAAGTCCAAGCGCGTGGAAGTGCGCTTCCCCGATGCGCTGGCCAACCCGTATCTGGCCTACACCGCGCTGCTGATGGCGGGCCTGGATGGCATCGAAAACCGCATCCACCCCGGCCCGGCGATGGACAAGAACCTTTACGACCTGCCGCCGCGCGAACTGAAGAAGGTGCCGACCGTGTGCGCGTCGCTGCGTGAAGCGCTCGCTGCTCTGGACAAGAGCCGCGCCGTGTTCACCAAGGGCGGCGTGTTCACCGACGACCAGATCGACAGCTACATCGAGATCAAGATGGAAGAGGTGATGCGCTGGGAAATGACGCCGGCGCCGGTTGAATTTGACATGTATTACAGCGCGTGACGGCGCGCTGGTAACGCGCAGCGTTACCAGCCGACTCGTCAAAGCTCGGACGGCGAGCGAAAAGGGCGGCCCCAACAGGCCGCCCTTTTTGACTCGTTCGACGGCGCGGCCTTGCCGCGCCCCCTTCCCCTCCTTCTGCACCAAACCAGCGCCGGCACCACTGCCACACGCCACCCCCACCAAAACGGCCCTGAAACCTAACATTCTGGACAGATATTGTGCGTCGCAACACGCGCGCACGATTCGGTGCCAATCTCACGTGGCCCGCCAGCCAAACGCCCAACCCCATGGAAATCATAAAAAAAAGGGCCCGGAACCGAAGTTCCGGGCCCAGTAAATCCTTGGGGAGGATCGCCATATTGGCATGGCCCTTTTGCACCGCACAATGTTACAGAACAATGCGCCAAATTGCGTAGGATGCGAAAAAATTGTCGCAGCGCTGGCGCCTCCCCACCCGCCCAAGACGCTGGCGAGCCACGCCCTGCCGCCCTATACAGGGATCATGTCCGATCTGTTCGCCGCCACGCAAAGCGCCACCGATTATGATGCCAGCCATATCGAGGTGCTGGAGGGGCTGGAACCTGTGCGCCGCCGTCCCGGCATGTACATCGGCGGCACCGACGAACGCGCCCTGCATCACCTGGCCGCCGAAGTGCTGGACAACGCCATGGACGAGGCGGTGGCCGGCCACGCCAGCCGCATCGAGGTGACACTGGACGCCGATGGCAGCCTGACCATCGCCGACAATGGCCGCGGCATCCCGGTGGACGCCCACCCGCGCTTTCCCGACAAGTCGGCCCTGGAAGTCATCCTGACCATGCTGCATTCCGGCGGCAAGTTCAGCGGCAAGGCCTATGCCACGTCGGGCGGCCTGCACGGTGTGGGCATCAGCGTCGTCAACGCATTGTCCGACGAAACCGTGGTGGAAGTGGCCCGCAACAAGCTGCTCTATCGCCAGCGCTATTCGCGCGGCATCCCGCAAGGGCCGATCGAGGAGCTTGGACCGACACCGAACCGGCGGGGCACCACGGTTCGCTTTCACCCCGATGCCGAGATTTTCGGCGAGGATGCCCGCTTCAAGCCGGCCCGCCTCTACAAGCTGGCGCGATCCAAGGCCTATCTGTTCGGCGGCGTCGAGATCCGCTGGCGCTGTGCGCCGGAACTGCTGTCGGGCGAGGTGCCGGAAACTGCCGTCTTCACCTTCCCCGGCGGCCTTGCCGATCATCTGAAGGAACGGCTGGAAAGCCGCCCGCTGGTGGTGCCCGATCTGTTTGCCGGCAAGGCGGAGCTGGCGGCCGGGCCGGACGGCAAGCCGATGGGCGCGGTGGAATGGGCCTGCGCCTGGCCACAGTGGGGCGAAGGTTCGGCCAGCTTCTATTGCAACACCATCCCCACCCCCGATGGCGGCACGCACGAAGCTGGCCTGCGGCTGGCGCTGACGCGCGGCCTGAAGAATTTCGCCAGTCTCACCGGCAACAAGAAGGCGGCCGAACTGGCCGGCGAAGATGTGTTTTCCGGCGCGGAGATCATGCTGTCGCTGTTCATCCGCGATCCGCAGTTCCAGAGCCAGACCAAGGACCGGCTGACCAGCCCGGAAGCCACGAAACTGGTCGAGAATGCCATCAAGGACCATTTCGACCATTGGCTGGTGGCATCGGGCGAGCGCGGCAAGAGCCTGCTCGCCTTCGTGGTGGAGCGCATGGAAGACCGGCTGCGTCGCCGCCAGGAAGCACTGGTGAAGCGCAAGACCGCCACCAGCAAATCCAGCCTGCGCCTGCCAGGCAAGCTCACTGATTGTTCACGCGTTGATGCGGTGGGCACCGAATTGTTCATCGTCGAAGGGGACAGTGCCGGCGGCAGCGCCAAGCAGGCGCGCGACCGCAACACCCAGGCCATCTTGCCCATCCGCGGCAAGATCCTGAACGTGGCCTCCGCCAACAGCGCCAAGATCGGCGGCAACAACGAGATCGGCGATCTCGTGCAAGCGCTGGGCTGCGGCACGCGCGACAAGTACAGCCCGGAAAGCCTGCGATACGAACGCATCATCATCATGACCGATGCCGACGTGGACGGTGCCCACATTGCCACCCTGCTGATGACCTTCTTCTTCCGCGAGATGCCGGGCCTCGTGCGCGATGGCCGCCTGTATCTGGCACAACCGCCGCTCTATCGCCTCGCTGCTGGTGGCACGGTTGCCTATGCCCGCGATGACGCCCACCGCGAGGAGCTGATGAAGACGGTTTTTGCCAACCGCAGCAAGGTGGAGGTGAGCCGCTTCAAGGGCCTGGGTGAAATGAACCCGTCGCAGCTGAAGGAGACCACCATGGATCCGACGCGGCGCAGCCTGATCCGGGTAAAGCTGCCCGAAGATGCCGATGGCAAGGCGGAAACGGCCGATCTGGTGGAACGGCTGATGGGCCGCAATCCCGAGCATCGCTTCCAGTTCATCCAGAGCCACGCCACCGCGGTGGAGGCCGACGCGCTGGACGCCTGAGGCTCAAGGGGCGGCCACCGCCGCGTCATAAGCCTCGCTGGCAGCGATCCATTCTTCTTCGGCAGCCGCAATGCCCAGATCCATTTGCCCGCGTTCCTGCATCAGGGCGGTGATGTCGGCACCAGGTTCGGCCAGTTTCCCGTCCAGCGCGTCGCGGGCCGCCGTCAGGCGCGCCAGCTTCGCTTCTGCGGTCTGCATCGCCTTGCGCAGCGGCTGTGCGGCTTCGCGGCGGGCAGCCGCCTGGCGCCGCGCCTCCTTGGGATCGAGGCGCGGCGCCTTGGCCGCCGGCGCTGGCGCCGGCTCAGAGGGCTTGGCCAGCACCAGCGTCTCGTAATCATCGATGCTGCCATCGAACGGTGCCGCGCGGCCGCCATCCACCAGCACCAGCCGATCGGCCGTGGCTTCGATCAGGTGGCGATCGTGGCTGACCACCACCACCGCGCCTTCATAGCCCGCCAGCGCCTGCACCAGTGCCTGGCGGGCATCGATGTCCAGGTGGTTGGTCGGTTCATCCAGCACGATCAGGTGCGGGGCATCGCGCGTCACCAGGGCCAGCGCCAGCCGTGCGCGTTCACCGCCGCTCATCGTGCCGATCTTCTGTTCGGCGGCCGGCCCAGAAAAGCCGAAGCGGCCAAGCTGGGCGCGCACCGCTGCCGGGGTGGCGCCCTTCATGGCGCGCGTCATGTGCTGCAACGGCGTGGCGTCGCGATCCAGTTCCTCCACCTGATACTGGGTGAAATAACCCACCTTCAGCTTTCCGGTGGCATTGCGCCCGCCTGTCATCGCCGGCAGCTGGCCGATCAGCAGGCGCGCCAGCGTCGTCTTGCCGTTGCCGTTGCGGCCCACCAGCGCCAGCCGGTCATCGGGATCGAGGCGGATATCAAGATCCGACAGCACCGGATGGCCGTCATAGCCAACCTGGGCATGGTCCAGCGTGATCAGCGGCGGCCGCAAGGGCTGCGGGCTGGGAAAATCGAACTTCATCGTGGGATCGGTGGCGGCTTCGGCCACCGGCTGCATGCGCGCCAGCGCCTTGGCCCGGCTTTGCGCCTGCTTCGCCGTGGAGGCCCGGGCGCTGTTGCGGGCGATATAATCCTGCAGCTTGGCCCGCTGCGCGGCCTGCGCCGTGCGCGCCGCCTCCAGCTGCGCCAGGCGTTCGGCGCGCTGCTTTTCGAAACCGTCGTAGTTGCCGGCATACAGCGTCACCTTGCCAGCCTCGAGGTGAAGGATGTAGCCGGCCACCCGGTTGAGCAGATCACGCTCGTGCGAAATCAGCACGATGAGGCCGGGGTAGGACAGCAGGAAATCCTCCAGCCAAAGCGCCGATTCCAGATCGAGGTGGTTCGACGGCTCGTCGAGCAGCAGGATATCGGGCCCGGTGAACAACAGGCTGGCCAGCGCCACGCGCATCCGCCAGATCGCCTCGTCAAAGCCCAGGCCCTTCAGGATGCGGGCGGCGCGCGCCGGCGCGGTATAGGCATCGATGGCAATCAGGCGTTCGTGCAGATCGGCGAGGCGGTCGGGCGGTGCGCCGGCCTCTTCCTCCGCCAGCAGGGCGGCGCGTTCGGTGTCCGCAGCCAGCACCGTGTCGAAGGCGCTGGCGCTGCCGGCCGGTGCGTCCTGCTTCAGCCAGCCCAGACGCGCCGCGCGCGGCTTGTCGATGCGGCCGCCATCCACGTCGATCACGCCGGCCAGCGCCTTCATCAGCGTGGACTTGCCGGCGCCGTTGCGGCCCACCAGCCCCACACAGCCGCGCGCCGGCAGCGTCGCAGACGCGCCGTTGATGATCGCACGGCCGCCCATGCGGATGGTGATGTCGTTCAGGGAAAGCATGTCGGCCGTGCCCCTAGCAGGCGCTCGCCGCCGCGGCTAGGCTGTGGCCATGATCACCCGCCGCGCCGCGCTTGCCATGCCCCTGCTGATCGCCGCATCGGTGCGGGCGCAGCCAGCCGATCCCCTGGTCGCCGCGCTGATCGCCTGCTGGCAGGCGCGCGGTGTGCGCTTCACGCCCGAACAGGTGGCGGCGCGCATCGGCGGACGCACAGGCCGGGCCGCGCTGCTGGCGCTGGCCGGCTCGGCAACCGACGCCGACGGCGAGGGGCAGGAGATTGCCGTGGAAATCGTGTGGGAGGCAGGCGCCGCGCGTTCGCCTGCCGAACCCCTGCTCATCCGTGATCTCGCCGATGGCCTGCCCGCCGTGCTGCTGGCGCGCGACGACCAGTGGTGGCTGCTGCGGGCGCGCTATCAGGACATGATCCTGTTCGTGCGCCATCCGCTGACGGGAACCCACCGCTTTCTGCCGCCCGAAAACGCCGTGCTGATCGGCCGGCCGGTGATTGCCGGGGCCTAGGGCTTTGGCGTCGGTGCCGGCGCCGGGCTGACGAAGTTGCCGGCATCGCCCGGAAAGGCGATCGGGCTTTCGCTGCCGTCGGCGCCGATGGTCGACACACCGAAGAACCAGTCATCGATCACCACGCCGTCCAGCGTCATCGACGTGGCATCGGCCGGTGCGGTGCGGCTGTACTGCCACTGCGGCGCCGTGGTGTCGCGCCACCACACCTTGTAGCCAGCCGCACCCTTCACCGGCGTC
>JALOSK010000011.1 GCA_025458465.1 Sandarakinorhabdus sp.
GGCGGCGACACGCTGTTTGCCAACCAGCATCTGGCGCTGGACGCGATGCCAGCTGCCCTGCGCGCCCGCATCGAAGGGCGCATGGCCATCCATTCCGCCCAGAAGGCCTATGCCCCCGAAGGCTTCTATGGCGCCGCCGATGCCGGCCGCAGCATGACCATCCGCCCATCGGAGACGGCGCGCGCGACGCAGCTGCACCCCTTCATCCGCCGCCACCCGGAAACCGGCCGCGAAGGCCTGTTCGGTTGCCTTGGCTATATCATCGGCTTTGACGGGATGAACGAAGAGGAGGCGCTGCCGCTGCTGGTCGAGCTGTATCACTGGCAAGGGCAGGAGCAGTTCCAGTATCGCCACCGCTGGCAGCCAGACATGCTGGTGATGTGGGACAATCGTTCGGTGCTGCATGCCGCCACCGGCGGCTATCAGGGCCACGCCCGCCGCCTGCACCGGACCACGATTGCCGCCCATCAATAGCGCGGTTTGCGGCCCCTGATCCTGTCAAAGCCGGCCTTGATCGCGGCAAAGCGCAGATCGACGGCGGCTTCGAAATTGGTGTCGGTGAAGATGTAGGGCCAGTCACCTTCGATGGCTTCGACCACCAGTTCGCCCACATACAGTGGATCAATGCCGTTCTGGATGGCCTGGGCCGCCAACACCGCGAACTCGTTCGGCAGGGCGGATGGATCGGGCAGGGCAACCTTCCCGGCCAGCCGCTCGGGCAGGGCACGGGCGCTTTCCATGATGCGGGTGCGGATGAAGCCGGGGCACAGCACCGAAACGCCGATGCCCTTGGGCGCCAGCTTGGGCCGCAGCCCTTCCGACAATGCCACCACGCCATATTTGGTGACATTGTAGCCCGGCGCCACTGCCGCGATGAGGCCGGCCATGGAGGCGGTGGAAACGATGTGGCCGCCTTCGCCGTGCTTTTCGATCAGCGGGCCAAAGATTTCGACGCCCCACACCACGCTCATCAGGTTGACGCCGATCACCCAGTCCCAGCCGGCATCGTTCCAGTCACCATAATCGCCGCCGCCGCCGACGCCGGCGTTGTTGACCAGGATATGCACCTTGCCGAAGCGTTCGATCGTGGCCTGGGCTGCCGCCTGCAGTTCCGCCTTCAGCGACACGTCGGCGCGCACCCCGGCCACATCGGCATTGGTCGCCGCCAGCCGCGCCACTTCGCGTTCCAGCGCGTCGGCCTCGATATCGGCCATCATCACCTTCACGCCGGCCTGCGCCAGCGCCTCGGCGATGCCCAGCCCGATGCCGGATGCCGCCCCGGTCACGAATGCCACCTTGCCCGCCAGATCCTGCATTGCCTGTCCTCCGCTTGGCGCAATGTGCGGCCGGCGCGGCGCAGCGCCAACTGTCACAACGGTGGGCGCTCGCCTATGCTGGCCGCAAAGGAGCCTGTTCCATGCCCATCGCCCAGTCCATTGCCGGCCGCAGCCGCGATCTTGGCGGCTTTTCCGTCGCGCGCGTGCTGCCGGCGCCCGAACGCCGCACGCTTGGCCCGTTCGTGTTCTTCGACGAAATGGGCCCGGCCGATTTCCCGCCCGGCGCCGGCATCGACGTGCGCCCACACCCGCACATCGGCCTTGCCACCATCACCTGGCTGTTTGCCGGCGCGCTGGGCCATCGCGACAGCCTGGGCACGGTGATCGACATCCACCCCGGCGCGGTGAACTGGATGACGGCCGGGCGCGGCATCGTCCATTCCGAACGCACGCCGCCGGCCGAACGCGCCGCCGGCCACCACATGCACGGCATCCAGGCCTGGGTGGCGCTGCCGGTATCGCACGCGCAGTGCGATCCCGCGTTCGCGCATTTCCCGGCCAAGGCCATGCCCCGCCTGTCCCGCGACGGGGTGGATGCCGTGGTGATCGCCGGCAGCCTGTGGGGCCTCACCTCGCCGGTGCAGTTCCCGCATCCCATCATCTATGCGGAACTGCGCATGGCGGCCGGCGCGCGGCTGGCGCTGCCGGCGGATTGGGGCGATCGCGGCGTCTATCTGGTGGCAGGCGATGGCCGGCTGGATGGCGAAGCCCTCACGCGTGGCGCACTGGCCGTGGCAGGCGATGCCGATGCCGAGCTGGTGGCGCAAACGCCGCTGCACGCCATGCTGCTGGGCGGCGCGCCCTATCCCGAACCGCGCCACATCGAATGGAATCTCGTGTCCCACGATCCGGCGCGCATCGCGCAGGCGGTCGCCGATTGGCGGGCGGGCAACTTCCCGCCGGTGCCCGGCGAGACCGAGTTCATCCCCTATTGAGCAGGGCCGCTGCCCGGCCTAGGCTTTGCACATGTTCATCACCATCACAGACACCGTTTCCGTCGCACCGCAGATCGACCCCGCGCAGGTGGCCGAGGCGGCGGCACAGGGTTTTCGCACGATCGTCAACAACCGGCCGGATGGCGAAAGCTTCGACCAGCCGCCCGGCGCCGAGATCGCGGCGGCCTGCGCAGCGGCCGGCCTCGACTATGTCGCCATCCCCATCGATCACACCGGCTTCAGCCTCGAACAGGTGGAGGCGATGGCGCAGGCGATGGAAAAGGGGCCGGTGCTGGCCTTCTGCCGATCCGGCACGCGCAGCTGCAACCTGTGGGCGCTGGCGCAGGCCAAGGCCGGCGGCAATCCGGCCGATATCATCGCGGCGGCCGGGCGCGGCGGTTATAATGTCGCCGGCTTGATGCCCCTGCTGAAGCAACTGGCAGGAGGCTGATCCTGGCCCGCGGCGATCTCCTGCTGGTCTCGATCCTGGGGGTGGCCCTGCTGATCTGGCTGACCCGGATGCTGGGCTTTGCGCGCGCGCCGCGGATTGCCGATGCCGGTCTTGCGGCACGCCTGGTGCCCGATGCGCTGCCGGGATTCCAGCCCGCCGATGTCGCCTTGTCACGCGATGGCGCGGCGGCGCTGGTGGCGGCGGGCGATGGCCGGGTGGCGCTGGTGCGGCCGTTGGGTGATCGCTTCGTGGTGCGCACGCTGAGCGCCAGCGATGTGGCGCGTTCAGGCGGCGTGCTGCGCGTCCGTCCCGCCGAAGCCATGTTTCCCGAAACCGCCATCGATCTGGGCGATGCGGCGCTGGGCTGGGCGCGGCGGCTATGACGATGCAGCAGATCATGGCCGTTGATCCCGTCGCGCTGGCCATTCCGGCGTTCATCGCGCTGATCATCATGGAGCTTGTCGCGGTGCGGCTGGGCTGGCGCGGCGATTATGACTGGCGCGACACCGGCACCAGCCTGGCCATGGGGCTGGGCAACACCATCGCCGGCGCCCTGCTGGGCAGCGTGGTGGTGGCGATGTCGGTGTGGGTGTGGCAGCACCGGCTGATCGACGTGCCGATTGCGTGGTGGAGCGTGGCGCTGTGCTTTGTCCTCGATGATCTGGCCTATTACGCCTTCCACCGTTCCGCTCACCGGGTGCGCTGGTTCTGGGCCAGCCATGTCATTCACCACTCCTCGCAGCACTATAATCTGTCCACGGCGCTGCGGCAGACGTGGACGGGCTTCTTCAGCCTTGGCTTCATCTTCCGCATGCCGCTGTTCCTGATCGGCTTCCCGCCGGCGCTGGTGTTCTTCTGCGCCGGCCTCAATCTGGTCTATCAATTCTGGATCCACACCGAGGTGATCGATCGGCTGCCGCGCTGGTTCGAAGCGGTGATGAACACGCCTTCGCATCACCGCGTGCATCACGGTACCAACCCGCGCTATCTGGATCGCAATTATGCCGGCGTCTTCATCATCTGGGACCGGCTGTTCGGCACGTTCGAGGCCGAGCGCACCGATGATCCGCCGCGCTATGGCATCATCCGGCAATTGCCCACGTTCAACCCGCTGTGGGTGGCGGTGCACGAATGGGTGGGCATCGCGCGGGACGTGGTGAAGGCGCGCAGCCTTGCATCGCTGTGGGCGGCAGTGGCCGGCCCGCCCGGCGCCGTGAGCGGCGAGACCAGTGACGCGATCAGGGCGCGCTGGCGGGCCGCCGGGCGCGCGGCGATGATACCGGAGCCGCCCGCGCTGGCGCCCGCCGAATGAACGGGCCCAGCCGGCGCCAGTTGCTGATCGGTGGGGGCGGCCTGGCGCTGGCCGGCGTGGGCGCGCGCGCCTGGCAGCAGGGGCTGCTGGGCGGCGACAATCCGGCACTGGCAGCGTGGGACGACTGGTCGAGCGGCCGCCAGGCCGGGCCATTGAAGCTGGTGGGCGCCGCCGTGCTGGCCGCCAGCCCGCACAACACCCAGCCCTGGGCGTTTGCCGTTGGCCGGCTGGGCGTCGACATTTTCGAGATCGCCAGCCGGTCGCTGGGCACAATGGATCCGTTCGGCCGCGAGCGGCTGGCCGGCCTGGGGGCGGCGATCCACAACATGGCGCTGGCCTCCACAGCCGTGGGACGCGCGGCGCGGGTGCGGCTGCTGCCCGATCCCGGCAATCCTGCCCATGTCGCGCGCATCCTGCTGGGGCCCGATGGTTCCGGCCCGGCGCCGCATCCGCTGCTGCCGTTCATCGGCCGCCGCCACACCCATCGCGGCAGCTGGCGCGGCGGGCCGGTGAGCACCCCCAAACTGATCGCGCTGCTGGCCTTCCCGGCCTTTCCCGATGTGCGCGTGGCGCTGTTCGAAGCGGCATCCCCACGCGGCCAGCGCTTTGCGGCGCTGACCGCAGAGGCAACGGCGGCCATCGTGGCCGACAGCGCGATGATGGCAGATAGCCACCGCTGGTTCCGCCACGAACGCAGCGAGGCGATGCGGCGCATGGACGGGCTGACCCTGGCAACATCGGGCGTGTCGCCGCTGCTGGCGGCCGGCGCGGCGCTGTTGCCGGCCCAGTCCGCCCAGTCGGAAGGGCGCTTCTGGCTGGAGGCAACGCGGGACAGCCATCTGCCCACGGCCTCGCTGTTCGGCCTGGTGCTCACGCCGCGCCCGCACGATCGGCGTTCGGCGATGCTGGTGGGCAGCGCCTGGCAGCGCCTGCACCTGAACGCCACCATGGCCGGGCTGGCGGCCCAGCCACTCAACCAGTTGCCGGAGATGATCGACCGCGAGGCACAACTTGGCCGCAAGGCCGGCTTTGCCCGCGCTGCCGATGCGTTGCTGGATGATCCGGCATGGCGGCCCGGCTTCGGGTTCCGCATCGGGATTGCCGATGCGCCCGCCGGTGCCGCCCTGCGTCGCCCGGTGAGCGCGGTGATCGGCCCGCCGGCGCGGCTGGCCTTCGAAGTGGACCAATGGCGCGCCGCTGGCGGCGCCTTCTGATACCCGCGCGGGGATCAGGTATCAGCGGATCGGGCGGCTCAGGAAATCGGGCACGCCTTCGGGGCCAAAGCCGATGAAGGCCTCGCCATCGTCATCGCGGTGGCGGTTGGGCTTGTCGGGCGACGGGCCGCGATAGCTGGCCAACGGATCGCGCGCCGGCGTCTCGCGACGGGCGCCGCGCCGGGCCTGCGGTTCGCGTGCCGGCCGTTCGCGGGCCGGTTCTGCCGGAACGGGGGGCGCTTCCGCACGTGCGGCGGGCTGCGCGGCGGGCTGCGCGGCCGGCTGGCTGGCAGGTTTGCGATCCCGACCGCCGCGGCGGCGATCGCCGTCGCGGCTGCGGCGCGGCTCGCGGTCTGCTGCGGGTTCTGCCGTCCGTTCCGATGACGGCGCGGCCTCGGTTGCTTCTGCTGGCGCGGCGGCGGGCATTGCCACCGGGCCTTCGCCCTTCCAGCGCGAGATCTTCTGACGGGTCAACTTCTCGATGTTGGCCAGATTCTCGGCGTCTTCCGGGGTCATGAAGGAAAAGGCAATGCCGGTGCGCCCGGCCCGCCCGGTGCGGCCGATGCGGTGCACATAATCATCCGGGTGCCACGGCATGTCATAGTTGATGACATGCGAAACGCCGGGCACGTCGAGGCCGCGCGCGGCGACATCGGATGCGACCAGGATGGTGATGTCGCCCTGCTTGAACCGGTCCAGCTCGCGGATGCGGTCGGCCTGTTCCATGTCGCCGTGAATCTGCCCCACCGGCAGCCGCGCCCGCTTCAGGCTGTCGGCCAGTTCGCGCACTGTCGTCTTCTTGTTGCAGAAGATGATGGCGGTGGTCACCGCATCCTGGCGAAGCAGGGAACGCAGCAGGTCGCGCTTGTCGCGCGGCTGGGTTTCCACCACCCACTGGGTGATGTTGGTGTTGGTGCTGGCCGCCCGCGCCACCTCGATGCTTTTCGGGCTGTCCATGAACTGATCCGCCAGCTTCTTGATGGGCGGCGGCATGGTGGCCGAAAACAGCAACGTCTGGCGGGCCTTGGGCAGCTTGGAACAGATGGACTCGATATCCGGGATGAAGCCCATGTCCAGCATCCGATCGGCTTCGTCGATGACCAGCATCGAGCAGCCCGAAAGCAGGATCTTGCCGCGCGCGAACAGGTCCATCAGCCGGCCCGGCGTGGCGATCAGCACGTCCACGCCCTTTTCCAGGGCGGACAGCTGATCACCCATCGACACGCCGCCAATCAGCAGCGCCATCGAAAGCTTGTGGTTCTTGCCGTATTTCTCGAAATTCTCGGCCACCTGCTGGGCCAGTTCGCGGGTCGGCTCCAGGATCAGGCTGCGCGGCATCAGGGCCCGGCTGCGGCCTTCGGCCAGGATATCGATCATCGGCAGCACGAAGCTTGCCGTCTTGCCGGTGCCGGTCTGGGCGATGGCGATGATGTCCTTGCCCATCAGCACGGAGGGGATGGCCTGGCGCTGGATGGGGGTGGGCGTGTCATAGCCGCTGTCTGCAACGGCGCGCAGCAGGGCATCGGAAAGGCCCAGATCGGAAAAGCTCATCGGGTTCCTGTGATTGCAGCCGCTATCCGGCTTGCATGGGGCCTTGGCCGGCAAGGGAGCAAAAGTCAATGAAAAGCGGCTTTGATGCCGCAAAAGCGAGGGGGCGGCCATCGCTGGCCGCCCCCTGCCATGCAATTGCCGCTGCGATCAGAAGCGGAAGCCGGCGGCCACGCCGTAACGCCGGGGTTCCAGCGTGAAGACGTTGGTGAACAGGCCCGACGACTGGTCGGTGACGTAAAGGCCGGTCACCGCGCTGTTGTCGGTCAGGTTCTGCACGAAGGCGCGGATGTACCACTTGTCGTCCGGGCCGTTGAACTGGGCCTGGGCGTTGATGACCGTGTACGAAGGCACCCGGTTGATCGCGCCGTTGAAGATGTTGCCAAAGCTTTCGCCGGTGTGGGCCATGTCCACGCGCGGGATGAAGCTCATGCTGTCGCCCACCGGGAAGGTGTACTGCACGCCGGCCGAGAACTTGTACTGCGGGGCCTGCGGCAGCTGGTTGCCGGCGATGTTGGTCAGCACGCCTTCGGGCAGCATCTGGAACTGGCCACCGGTGGCAAGCGCCTGCAGCACGCCGCAGAAGCTGAACGCGCCGCCAACACCGGGGGTCAGGCCGCTGTCGGTCGGGAAGTCGGTCACGCCCTGCAGGCCGGCACCGGCCTGCAGGCCCGGAATGGCCCCGGCGTTGATGGCGGCGTTGACGCCGTTGACGAAGGCCCGCGTGCCGGCCTGGCCGCCGGCGCCGTTGTTGACGACGGCGCAGTTGGAGCCGTTCGAGATGTCCTTGATGATCACGGCATCATCGCGGTTGCCGGCCGGGTTGCGCGGGTTGGCCAGGAACTTGTCCGTCGAAACCCGGGTTTGCAGCCAGGATGCGTTGAGGTTCACCGCCAGGCGGCGCGTCGGCTGGATGATGAATTCGCCTTCCAGGCCGTACACTTCGGCATCGACGTTGTCGTTGACCGAGGTGCGGGCGGTGATGCGCGACAGCTGCAGGCCCTTGTACTTGTAATAGAAGCCCGTGATGTTGGCGCGCAGCTTGCCATCGAGGAAGCTGTTCTTCGAACCGATTTCAAAGGCGTCGATGAATTCCGGCGTGAAGAAGTCCGGCACCGCGAAGATCGGCTGCAGCGGCGGATTGATGCCGCCCGACTTGTAACCGCGCGAATAGGAGACGTAGATCAGATTGTCGTCGGTCACCTGCCAGTCGAGCACGGCGCGGCCGGTGATTTCCGAGAAGCTGACACTGCGATCCGAGAAGGGCTGGATGCCGGGGCGGTTGGGATCGCCGTCGAAGCCGGCAGCGAATGGCGAGTTGAAGGCGCTGCCGGTGGTGGTGAACGGCACGAAGAAGCTGGCCAGCGTCGAACGGGCGCTGACGTTCTTGCTGTCGTTGTTGTAGCGCAGGCCGCCGGTGAACTTCAGCTTGTCGGTGATGTTGTAATAGACTTCACCGAAGATGCCGTAGCTTTCCAGCTCATAGCGGGCCGTGTTGTTGCGGAAGAACGGCGTGCCCAGGAAGCCGGGAGGAAGCGCACCGCCGCTGCCCGCCGCCGTCAGCGAACCGAGCACGCCCGAGACATAGTCGATGCCCCAGCTGTTCACGTAATAGCTGTTTTCCGGCATCACGCTGTTCACGTAGATGCCGCCCAGCAGGAAGTTGAACTTGCCGTCCCACTGCGAGCTGATGATGGCTTCCACCGTCTTGGCACGGACGATCTGGTTGGAGCGGTCGAAATCCTGCGGCGTCGCCGAGCACAGACGCTGTCCGCCGAACGAACCAAGGCCACTTTCTTCCGAAAGCGAGGTGCAGAACTGGTTGCCGGACGAGATCGCGTTGGCAACGTTCGACAAGCCGGGAATGGCGCCCGAAAGTGCGTTGAGCGCGCCAACGCCGCCAGCAGCAATCGCCGGATTGAACACGCTGAGGTTGTAGTCAACCTGGCTATCCACTGCGTTGCGCTGGTACATGCCGGTGACCTGCGCCTTGATGCCGCCGAAGTCATGCTGGATGCGCAGCATGTACTGCTCTTCCTCGGCGAAATAGTTGGGCGTGAAATCGGTACGAACTTCGCGCACATTGGCCGGGTTGGTATTGCCGGGATAGTTGTAAGCATCCGTGCCATAAAGGCTGCCCAGACCGAGCAGACCGGCGGCGGCGCCGCCCTGCGTGGTCAGGAACTCGCGGCTGGAGAGTGTGCCGACGAAGGTGGAGTTGGCGTTGATGAAGCCATTGTCGCGCCGGCCGGGCAGGCAGCCCAGCACGCCGGTGGGATCGGTCTGGCACAGTTGCTTCTGCAGACGCGAGCGATCGCTGTTCTCGCGGAAATAATAGGCCATCGCGTCGACGGTGGTGTTGTCTGTCGGCTGCCACCGGATGCTGCCGCGGATGGCATAGAGATCGCGGCCATCAACGCGGCTGTTGTCGAACACGTTGGTGGTGAAGCCGTCGCGGCGCAGATAGGTGCCGGCCACGCGCACGGCCAGCGTGTCGGTGATGGGCAGGTTGAACATGCCCTTCAGGCGCAGCGAGTTGAAATTGCCATATTCGACTTCGCCGGCGGCGTGGATGGCATCCATCGTCGGCTTGGCGTTGACGAAGTTGACGACACCGCCGGTGGCATTGCGGCCGAACAGCGTGCCCTGCGGGCCGCGCAGCACTTCGACGCGTTCCAGATCGAAGAATTCGGCTTCGAACAGGCGGGTGGCGAACAGCGGCATGCCTTCGGAATGGATGGCGGTGGCGCTGTCGCAGGTCACGCCCACGCACAAATCGCCGATGCCGCGGATGGTGAAGCTGGCGCCGGTGAAGTTGCCCTTGGTGAAGGTGATGTTGGGCAGGGTGAGCTGGATATCCAGCGGGTTGTTGATCTGCTGCTTCTGCAGGGCGTCGGCCGAAAAGGCGGTCACCGCGATCGGCACGTCCTGCAGGCTTTGGGCGGTGCGCTGCGCGGTGACGACGATTTCCTCGACGCCATAATCATCAGCCTGCGCTTCCTGGGCAAAGGCCGGTGCCGCACCAACTGCAACAAGGCCGATCAGCGACGCGCTGGCAACAAGACCGGCACGGAGTCCAGACGTGATCTTCATCGATAGTTCCTCCCCAAAATCCCAATCGGCCGGACCTGTTCTTGATGGCTCTGCTGGCCGCGTCCCGTGCCAAGCCATGACGCATTTGTGAACGTCATGCCGCAATCATCAGTTTGGACAGGCCGCCAAGCCTTTGTCCAGAGCATCAGGCGCCATGGTGGCCACGGCGCCCCACTGCCTTCATGGTTGTGGCTATCGTGCAACAGGTGGAACCGTGGCGCCGATGTGGCGCCGGGTTCAACGCCTGCGTTTTCGGGCGGGTTTCCGATCGGGCGGCACTGGCACGATGGCGGCGATGCCGCATTCCCCGCCCGATCTCGCGCCCACGGAATCGCGGCCGGCGCACAGTTCGCCAGCCCGCGTGGGCTGATAATAGAAGGCCTGATAGAAGGAGAGGGCGGGGCAGTCTTCCGCCAGCAGGATGCGCCAGCGGGCGCCGCCTTTCAGCGTCACCTCGATGGCGCGATCGCCCAGCAACTGGGCGCCGGCAACGGTGTTGATCGGAATGCACTGGCGCCGTGCCACCCGATCGGCCACCGTTCGGCCCGGCGCCCCGCCCGGCCGCACCGGCATGCGGCGCGTGTTCTCGCCGCGAAAACCGGGTGGCGTCTGCTCGGCGCGCTGGGCGTCAGCGGCGCTGGCGATGGCGAGGGATGCCACCCCGGCGACGACGACCGCCTGCAATGCCATGGCCCACAACGCTGTCTTCACCCTTTGGCAGCACCTTTTCAACGCCGGCCCGGGCCGCGTACCGGCCGCGTTTCCGGGAATCGCGTGGATGTGGGGCCGCCCCCACGGCCAGCAAACCTGCACACTTCCGGTGGCGTGCTTGAACATGGGGTGAATGGCAAGGCCCGGGGAACCATCGTCGCGGTGGTTCTGCCGCCGGCAAAAAGGCGTTAGGAAGCCGCCATGACCCTTGCCGCGCCCCGCCCCGATCTCGCGCCGCCATCGCCGGCCGCGCTGGCCGCACTCAAGGCCGCTGCCGGCAGCGACTGGACGGACGATCCCGATCTGATCGCCCCCAGGCTGGTTGACTGGCGCGGGCGCTTTCACGGCAACACGCCCCTGGTGCTGCTGCCGCGCGATACGGCCACGCTGGCCCGCATCGTGGCAGCGGCCGCCGCGCACCGGGTGGGCCTGGTGCCGCAGGGCGGCAACACCGGGCTGGTGGGCGGCGGCATCCCACCCGCCGATGGTTCGGCCGTGCTGGTCAGCTGCACGCGCATGAACCGGATTCGCGCCCTTGATGTGCCCGGCCGGCTGCTGGTGGCGGAAGCCGGCGTGGTGCTGGCCGATGTGCACGCGGCGGCGGCGGCGGCGGGGCTTGCGTTCCCGCTGTCGCTTGGCGCCAAGGGTTCGGCCACCGTGGGCGGGCTGGCGGCCACCAATGCCGGCGGCGTTCAGGTGGTGCGCCATGGCACGATGCGGGCGCTTGTGGCGGGCATGGAAGCGGTGCTGCCCGATGGCAGTGTGCTGCACCAGTTGCAGGGCCTGGCCAAGGACAACACCGGCCTGGACATCAAGCAGTTGCTGATCGGCGCGGAAGGCACGCTGGGCTTCATCACCGCCGTGGCGCTGAGGCTGGTGCCGCAGCCGCGCCATCGCGTGGTGGGCTGGGCCGGCGTGGACCGGCCCGGCCGCGCGCTGGACCTCCTGACCCGGCTGAGCGATCTGACGGGTGGCCAGGTGGAAAGTTTCGAACTGATCCCGGCCGACGGTGTGGCGCTGGTGGCGCAGCATCTGGGGCTGGCCTCGCCGCTGGCCGGGCCGCACACATGGCATTGCCTGGTGGAACTGGCCGGGCCGCAGCCGCTTGATGCGCTGCTGATGGAGGGGCTTGCCGCGGCCGACGATGCGGTGATCGCCCAGAACGAGGCGCAGGCCCAGGCACTGTGGCGTCGCCGCGAGGAACTGCCGCTGGCCGAACGGCAGGATGGCCCGGCCGTGCATCATGATATCGCCGTGCCGGTCTCGCAGATGCCGGCCTTTGCCGAACTGGCCGCTGCGGAGGTGGAGGCGCGCTTTGCCGGTGCGCGCGTGCTGGCCTTCGGGCATCTTGGCGATGGCAATCTGCATTTCAACGTGCGCGCGCCGGCCGGTGATGGCGCGGCGGCCTGGGTGGCCGCGCACCGCGAAGGCATCACCGCGCTGGTGCACGATCTGGTCACGGCGGCGGGCGGCTCGATTTCGGCCGAACATGGCATTGGCGTCCTGAAAAAGGCGGATCTGGCCCGCCATGGCGATCCGGCCCGGCTGGCGGCCATGCGTGCGATCAAGGCGGCGCTGGATCCGGCCGGGATCATGAACCCCGGCAAGCTTTATGGGTGATGGGCCTCGCGGCGAAGAACCGGCGTGCGGCAAGCAGCCGCGCGGCGGCCTTGCACGGCGGCGGACGGCGCTCTAGAAGCGGCCGGGTCTTTCCATCCACTCCTGATACGAAAGCGTGACCACGATCATGGCCAGCCAGCCTCCTGCCAACCAGTTGCCCCTGTTCTACAACAGCCTGGTGCCCCTGTCGTCGCAGCTGCACCCCAATCACGGCCTGAAGGCGCGCGGCGATCTGGGCTTCACGCGGGGCACCCACGCCATCCCGGTGACGGTGGATGAATTCCCGCTGGTGCAGCGTCACTTCCCGATCGTGTTCGGCATTGGTGACAACCCGGCCCCGCTGGCGCTTGTGGGCCTGCAGGAAGGCCAGAATCTCTATCTGACGTCCGATGACCAGTGGGAACCGGGCCATTATGTCCCGGCGTTCGTGCGCCGCTATCCGTTCATGCTGGCGCGGCTGAGCCCGCAGTCCCAGGAACTCTCGCTGTGCTTCGACGACACGTCGGGCATCATCGTGGACAACGAAGGCGAACGCCTGTTCGACGGCACGGAAGCGACCGAGACCACCAAGGCGATCCTGCAGTTCTGCGAGCAGTTCGAGCAGGCCGTGATGCGCACCCGCGCCTTCATGGAGGAACTGACCAAGCTGGATCTGCTGATGGACGGCGAAGTCACCATCCAGCGCGACGGTCTGGAACAGCCGGCCGTGTATCGCGGCTTCCGCATGGTGGACGAACAGAAGCTGCAGAACCTGCGCGGTGATCAGGCTCGCAAGATGGTGCAATCGGGCCTGCTGGGCCTGGTCTATGCCCACCTCTTCAGCCTGTCGCTGATCAGCCCGCTGTTCGAGCGCCAGTTCCTGGCCAGCCAGCCCAAGGCCGCCTGAGTTCCCGGGGCTGCCTGAACCGGCTGCCACACCGACATGAAAGACCCCGGCGGGCGCGGCCCACCGGGGTTTTTTCATGCAACCGACGCGATGTCAGGCGCCAGAAGGCATGTCACGCCGTTTGCAGCGCCCCGTGATCGTCGCAATGGCCATCGTGGGCATGGTGCAGGTGGCCATCGACCAGATAATCGACGTGATCACCGTGCGGCACCGCTTCGTGGCCGCAGCCGGGACCGTGCACATGGCCGCACGTCAGGGTGGTGATGCAGCCATCCGGATTGGCCGAGGATACCGGCACCACATGTTCATCGACATGATCGCCATGCGGGTGGTGCAGGTGCCCATCGTGCAGATAATCGATATGGCCATCGTGGCGCACGGCGGTGTGGCCGCAGCCCGGCCCGTGCACATGGGCATGGCCGGCGTGGGTGTTGGTGCAACTCATCGGTGTTCTCCGTCGGACATGCACAGCCTGCCACCTTGGCGGACCGCCATGCCGCTTCGCCCGTCCCGAAGCATGGCCAATCATGCGCCTCGGCGGCCCGCCCACAAAGTGACGATGGGGCAACGCGAGCAGAATTTGCAGTTCTTCACCACTTGACGTGTTACAACGTATCATTCTATCCGGCGCGCACAGCTGCATTTCAACAACAACAAGGTTGCCCGTCATGCCCCGTCATCTGTCGCATCGTTCGTCCCTGATCGCCCTGCTGCTGCTGTCGGCTGCCCCGGCGCTGGCCGCGGAGGAAGCCGCCCCGCCGGCCGATGATCAGCATGGCAGCATCGATCCCGAAATCATCGTCACCGCGCCCTATGCCCGGGATCGCAAGCTGATGGCGACGGCGGTGAGCGTGCTGCAGGGCGATGCGCTGCAGTTGCAGACGCGTTCGACCATCGGTGAAACGCTCGCCCGGCAGCCGGGCGTGTCGTCCAGCTTCTTTGGCCCCAACGCCTCGCGGCCGATCCTGCGCGGCCTCGACAACGAACGGGTGCGCGTGCTCACCGACGGCATCGGCAGCTTCGACGTGTCCAACACGTCGGTCGATCATGCCGTGGCGGTGAACCCGCTGCTGGCCGATCGGATCGAGATCATGCGCGGCCCGGCAGCGCTGCTGTTCGGTTCGGGCGCCATCGGCGGCGTGGTCAACATGCGCGATCTGCGCATCCCGCGCGAAGTGCCGGAAGGCGGGCCGCATGTCGACGCTGCCGCCGGCTATGGTTCGGCCGCGCAGGAACGCAGCGTGGCGGCCGCCGTGAACGTGCCGCTGGGCGCCGGCTTCGTCGCTCATGTCGATGGCAGCTTCTTCCAGTCCGATGATTATCGCACGGGTGGCTTCGTGTTCTCCGCGCCGCTGCGCGAGGCGGCCGCCGAAGAAGGCGGCGAAGCGGCCGAGAAGGCCGGCGCCCGCGGCCGCGTGGAAAACACCGCGGCGCGGACCTGGGATGCCGCCGTTGGCCTGGCCTGGATCGGCCAGAGCGGTGCCAATTTCGGCGTTGCCGTCAGCCGGCTGGAAAATCGCTATGGCATCCCCAATGGCCTGGAACTCGGCCACGAGGAGCATGAAGAAGAGCATGAGGGCGAGCACGAGCACGAGGAAGGCCATGCCCACGAGGACATCACGCTCGATCTGCGCCAGACCCGCGTGGACGTGCGCGGCGCCGTGCCGCTGGGCGGCGCCTTCCAGGAACTGAAGCTGCGCGCCGGCTGGGCGGATTACCGCCACGACGAAATCGAGGACAATGGCGAAATCGGCACCAGCTTCTTCAACAAGAGCTGGGAAGCCCGTCTGGAACTCGTGCAGGCCAATCGCGATGGCTGGCAGGGTGCCAGCGGCGTGCAGTATTTCAGCCGCAACTTCCGCGCCGTGGGCGAGGAAGCCTATATCCCCGCCAACGAAACGCGGCAGATCGGCCTGTTCACGCTGCAGGAATTCGATCTGGGCGGCGTCCGCCTCGAAGCCGGCGGCCGCTATGAGCACAGCAATGTGAAGTCCGACATCGTCGGTCGCAGCCGCACCTTCGATGCCGTGTCGCTGTCTGCCGGTGGCTCGGTTGATCTGGGCGGCGGTTTCCGCATGGCGTTGAGCGCCTCGCGCACCGAACGCGCCCCTTCGGCCGAAGAACTGTTCGCCAATGGCGCCCACGCCGCCACCCGTGCCTTCGAGATCGGCAATCCCGATTTCGGCATCGAGCGCCAGACGGGCGCCGAAGCCGTGCTGCGCGGTCGCGGTGCCGGCTGGCGGCTGGAGGTCTCGGGCTTCTTCAACCGGTTCGAAAATTACATCTTCCTGAGCCCCACCGGCGACGAGGAAGATGAACTGCCGGTGTTCCAGTATGCCCAGGCCGATGCCACCTTCCACGGCTTTGAAGTGGAAGGTGCGGTGAAGGTGGCGCAGCTGGGCCAGGCCCGTGTCGAGCTGACCGGCCTTGTCGACTACACGCACGCCCGCATCCTGAACGGCGGCGGCGCCGTGCCGCGCATTCCGCCGCTGCGCATGATCGGCGGCATCGAGGCGACCGGCGGCACGGTTGGCGGGCGCGTGGAGTTCGAACATGCCCGCGCCCAGCGCAACGTGGCCGGCTTCGAACGCGTCACGCCTTCGTTCACGCTGATCAATGCCAGCCTGTCGTGGAAGCCGTTCGGCCCGGAAAAGGCGACCACGGTGATGGTGCAGGCCAACAACATCTTCGATGTCGAGGC
>JALOSK010000194.1 GCA_025458465.1 Sandarakinorhabdus sp.
CGGCTTCACGAACTTCAGCGTCATGCGGTCCGATTCACCAATCGCGGCATATTTCGCACGATCCTGATCCTTCAGCTGGAAGGTCGGCGGCAGGGTCCAGACACCATCCGGGTAATCCTTGGTGTCCTTCTTGTTGGCGTTGATTTCCGACGAGCCCACCGGCTTGAAGCCGGCCTTTTCGGCCAGCATCTTCACGTGGCTGGCCTTCATGTAGCCGCTCTTCTTCATGTCGGCATCCGGGCGGTCTTCCGGCAGGCGGTGTTCCACCACGCCCAGCGTGCCACCCGGCTTCAGCGCCTTGAAGAAGGCGTTGAACGCCTCCTGGTCCCAGCCGCCCATGTGCCAGTTGTGGACGTTGCGGAAGGTCAGCACCACATCGGCGCTGCCGGCCGGCACGATCTCGTCAACGCCCCCAGATGCATTCTTGCCGAACACGCCGATGCCGATGTCGCCATAGATCGTCTTGTCGGCATATTTGGCCTTGAAATTCTCCACGCTCTTCGCCGCGTTCACCGACGCCAGCGGGTTGGCCAGCGCCGCCACATATTTGCCATTCCCCTTCATCGCCGGAGCGAGAATTTCGGTGTACCAGCCGCCGCCGGGCGAGATTTCGACCACCGTCTGCCCCGGCTTCACACCCAGGAATTTCAGCGTTTCGGCCGGGTGGCGATACTGGTCACGTGCCTTGTCGGCATCCTTGCGCCAGCTGCCGGCGATGGCGGCATCGAACGGGCCGGCCGCAACGGCGGGGGCGGCAATCGCGGCGACGGCGAAGGCCGAGGCAAGAGCAAGGGAACGGATCATGCGAAGTCTCCTGATGGGAATGAGCCATGGGTAGAGGCTGGGTGTGACGCCCGCAAGTCATATGGGGCAAGACAGATGATTGTCGCGCGGCGGCCCGCCTGCCAAAGCAGCCGCCATGGACATCGAGACCACATGGCTGCTGCTGGGCGCCGGGCTGGGGCTGGCCGCGGCCGGCGCGCTGGGCGGTGTGGCCCGCACCCGTTCGCCACTGGCCTGGCATGCGCATCTGCCGTGGAACGGGGTGGCGTTCGTGGGCGTTGCGGCGGCGCTGCTGGCCGCCGTGCACCTGTTCAATCTGCTGCGGGCGCCATGAACGGCGCGGCAATCTCGGCGCGCACCCGGGCCAGCCGTCCGCTGGCCTTGTCGATGATCGCCCAGGTGGTCACCGCCTTCACCCGCAACTGACCGTCCGGCCCGGCAATCTCCACGAACCGGTCGAACCGCGCGCCCTTTGGCGCGCCCACCCAGGTGGTGAGGGTGAGCGTCTCGCCCTCGTGCGTCTGGCGCAGATAGTCGATCTCGTGGCGGGTGACGACCCACACATAGGCATCGCGATGTTCCGGCGCGGCGACGGCGGTCCAGTGCGCCGTCGCCACATCCTGGATCCACTTCAGATAGACTGCGTTGTTGACATGGCCCAGCGCGTCGATGTCGGCCGCCTGCGCGGTAACCGTCATCGCAAAGCTGCGCCTGTCGGGCGGGGCCGGCATCAGTCGCGGATGCCGAACTGGCTGAGGATGAAGCCATATTCCTCGGCCAGCTCTTCCAGCGCGGTGAAGCGCCCGGTCTTGCCGCCGTGTCCGGCGCCCATGTTGGTCTTGAAGATCAGCGTGTTGTTGTCGGTCTTCACGTCACGCAGCTTGGCCACCCACTTGGCCGGCTCCCAATAGGTGACGCGCGGATCATTGAGGCCAGCGGTGACCATCAGCGGCGGATAGGCCTGGGCCTTGACCTGATCATAGGGCGAATAGCTGCGGATCAGCTCGAAATCCGCCTTGCTGGTGATCGGGTTGCCCCATTCCGGCCACTCGCCCGGCGTAAGCGGCAGACTTTCATCCAGCATGGTGTTGAGCACGTCCACGAACGGCACGTGCGCCACCACGGCACGGAACAGGTCCGGCGCCTGGTTCACCACCGCGCCCATCAGCTCGCCGCCGGCCGAACCGCCGCTGGCCGAAATCATGCCCGGCGCCGCCCAGCCGGCCGCGTTCAGCCCGCGCGCGGCATCGACGAAATCGTTGAACGTGTTGGTGCGCTTGGCCAGCTTGCCATCCAGATACCATTGGTATCCCAGATCATCGCCGCCGCGGATCTGCGCGATGGCAAAGGCGACGCCGCGATCCAGCAGGCTCAGCCGGTTGGCCGAAAAGCTGGGCATGGTGGGGATGCCATAGGCGCCATAGGCATAAAGATGCAGCTTGCCGGTGCCATCGGGCTTGAAGCCCTTCTTGTAGACAATTGCCACCGGCACCTTCACGCCGTCGCGCGCGGTGATCCACAGGCGCTGGCTTTCATACTGGCTGGGATCATAACCCGATGGCACCGCCTGCACCTTGCGGGTGACGAGCTTGCCGGCCTTCACGTCATAATCATAGACCGTCGCCGGCGTGACCATGGAGGCATAGTTGAGGCGCAGCAGCGGTGCGTCAGGCTCCATGTTGGCGCCCAGGCTGGCGGTATAGGCGGCCTCGCTGAACGGCAGCGCGGTTTCGGTGCCGTCGTCCTTGCGCAGCACGATGCGGTCCAGGCCATCGCGCCGCCCCTGCACCGCCAGATAGGAGGTGAAGGCAGCGATGCCGGTGATGTAATCGCGGTCGCTGCCGGCAATCAGCGTGGTCCACTCGCCTGGCTGTGCCACCTTGGCGGTGGCGACGCGGAAGTTCACGTGGGTGTCGTTGCTGCGGATGAAGATCGTCTCCCCGCGCACGTCCACATCATAGGCAACACCGGCCTTGCGGCGCTTGATCAGGATCGGTTCGGCGGCCGGATTGGCGGCGGGCACCAGACGCACCTCGCTGGTGACGTGATCGGTGGTCGCGATGATGATCCACTTGCCATCCTGGCTCTTGGCCGTGCTGACACCGAAGCCCTTGTCTTCGGTTTCCTCGTACAGAACCCGGTCGTCGCCGGTCTGGCCCAGCACGTGCAGCCGCGCCTTGATGCGCCGCCAGTTGTCGTTGACCTCGGTCCACACGATGGCCTTCGAATCGGCCGACCATTCGATCGCACCAACGCTGACAGTGGTGACCGTTTCGATGTCCTTGCCCGCTGCGATGTCGCGGATGCGGATGGTAAAGCGCTCGCTGCCGTTGGTGTCGGTGGCATAGGCCAGCAACCGGCCATCGGGGCTCACGCTCTGCGCGCCCAGCCGGAAATAGTCATGGCCCTTGGCCAGTTCGGGTTCGGACAGCACCAGTTGCTCAGGCCCGCCCGCCTTCGGGCGCCGCAACCAGGTGCGATACTGATCGCCCGGCTTGAACTGCCACCAATATTCGAACGCGCCCTGCGGCACCGGCACCGAGGCATCGTCCTGCTTCACGCGGCCTTTCAGTTCGTCGAACAGGCGGTCCTTCAGGCCGGCCAGCGGCGCCATCTGCGCTTCGAAATAGGCATTCTCGGCCTTCAGATAGGCCAGCACATCGGCATCATCCACCTTGGGATAGCCGGGATCCTTCAGCCAGTTGTAGGGATCTTCCACGGTGATGCCGTGGTGGGTGAAACTGTGCGGGCGCTTGGCGGCGATCGGGGGATTGGTGGGGGCGGGTTGCATCTGGGCAGTGGCTCCGGAAGCGAGAAGAAGGCTGGTGACAAGTGCGACGATGGCGCGGCGCATGATGGGTTCCCGTGCTTGAGGCGCGCGGCGGCAGCGCCTATCTGGAGGCGGATTGATAAAGGGAAGAATTTTCATGTCCACTATCCAGACCCGGCTTGCCGCCCTGCGCCAGCATCTGAACACGCTTGATCTTGCCGGCCTCGTCGTGCCGCTCACCGATGAGCACATGAGCGAATATGTCGGCGATTATGCGCAGCGGCTGGCGTGGATCAGCGGCTTTGGCGGATCGGCCGGCAATGCAGTGGTCCTGCAGGAAGTCTCGGGCAGGGCTGGGGCCGCCATCTTCACCGATGGCCGTTACACCGTGCAGGTGCGCCAACAGGTGCCGGGCGATCTGTTCGCCTATGAAGACGTGCCGCAGACCAATGTCGCCCAATGGCTTGGACAACAGGTGCAGGCCGGCCAGCGCATTGGCTATGATCCGTGGCTGCACACGCGCGGCTGGGCCAACGGCACTGCGGCGCTGCTGAAATCGCGCGGCGCCGAACTGGTGGCCCTGCCCAGCAACCCGATCGACGCGGTGTGGACCGACCGTCCGGCCCCGTCGGCCGCGCCGCTGGAAGTGCATGACGAAATGTTCGCCGGCCGTGCCCATGAAGACAAGCGCGCCGGGATCGCCGGCGGGCTGAAGGAGAAGGGCGCCGATGCGGTGGTGATCGCCGCGCTCGATTCGGTGGCCTGGCTGCTCAACATCCGCGGCCGCGACGTGCCGCGCACGCCAGTGGCGCTCGCCTTCCTCATTGTTCACGCCGATGCCAGTGTCGATCTGTTCACCGCGCCCGAAAAGCTGACGGACACCCGCGCGGCGCCTTCGAAGCGGCGCTGAAGGGCCTGGGCGGCAAGACGGTGGTCGCCGATCCGCAAAGCTGCGTGGCAGCCATCTTTGAAGCGCTGGAGGCCGGCGGCGCCCGCATCATCGAGGCGCGCGATCCCACCGTGCTGCCGCGCGCCATCAAGAACCCGGTGGAAATCGCCGGCACCACCGCCGCCCATGTCCGCGACGGCGCGGCGCTCACCCGATTCCTGGCCTGGTTCGATGCCGAGGCGCCC
>JALOSK010000195.1 GCA_025458465.1 Sandarakinorhabdus sp.
CACCATCCCGCCCGGCACCGAAGTGGCGTGGCACAACCCCTGTTCGCTGCAACATGGGCAGCGCAGCACTGCGGCACGCGCGTTGCTGGAACAGGCCGGCTTTGCCGTGCGCGATATTGCAGAGGCGCATCTGTGCTGCGGCAGCGCCGGCACCTATGCCCTTCTGCAGCCGGAACTTTCGGGCGAACTGAAGGCCCGCAAGCAGGCCAATGTCGCCGCCACCGGTGCGCGCCTGCTGGCCAGCAGCAACATCGGCTGCCTCACCCATTTGGCCGGCGCAGACTGGCAGAGCGTGCACGTGGTCGAACTGCTCGACTGGGCGAGCGGTGGGCCGCAACCCTTCTAGGCAGGCACCAGCGCCGGCGGCGGCGCCACCCGCGTCGCCCGCGCCAGCAGGCCCAGCGCACCCGGCACCGCCGCCAGCCCGGCCAGCGCCGCCATCCGCCCCACCGGGTGCCGCGTGAAGCGCAATGCCGCCATCGCCAGCTGAACCGGCCGGCGCGTTCGGGCCAGCAACGCACCCTGAAAAATGGCGGCATCGGCACCATCGGCCAGCATCGCGGCCGCCAACCGTCCCGATTCCAGCGCGATTGCCATCCCGTCTCCGCAGAAGCTGGGAATCACGGCGGCCTGATCGCCCAGCCGCCACCGGCCGTCATCGCTGCGCTGCGCCAGATGGCCATAGGGCACCCGGCTGATCGCCAGCGGGCGTGGCAGCAATTGTTCGGCATCGGCCAGCGCCGCCAGGCCCGGTTCGCGCAGCAACTGGGCCAGCAAGGCCGGCCAATCGCCGGCTTCGCGATACTGCGCACCCGCAACCAGCAGGCACAGGTTCAGCCGCCCGCCCTCCACCGGCTGCAGCCCGGCATAGCCGCCATCGAAGAACACCACCCGCACCGTGCCAGCCAGGTGCCGATGCAGCGCGGGCGCACGGAAATACATCTTCAGGCCGATCTCGTCGGGCCCCGGCGGGCGCGACTGGCCGCGCACGTCATGCTTGCCGCTGGCCAGAAGGAGATGGCGCCCGCGCACCTCGCCGCCGCTGGTCTGCGCGATGGTGCCGGACAGGCTGCGCACACCCACGCCGCGCCGCACCTCGGCGCCGGCGGCCTGCGCCACCTCCAGAATGGCCGCATCCAGCGCCCGGCGCGACAGGCTGAGCGCGGCAAACGGCAGGCCGGCCGCCACGTGCCACTGCCCGGCCCACAATTCCACCCGGCCAATCGGCACCGCGCCCAGCCGTGATGGCGGCACGCCCAGCGCCTCGAGCGCCGCCACCGCCTCGCCGCTCAGGAATTCGCCGCAGATCTTGTCGTGCGGCGCGGCCTCCCGTTCCAGCAACAGCGCCCGGTGTCCGGCCCGCGCCAGATCGATGGCTGCCGCCGCGCCAGCCAGCCCGCCCCCGATGATCAGGGCCGACATGATGAAACCGTCCAGCGGAAGGGCAGATGCCAGCGCACATCGGCCTCCACCCCGGCGGCCGCCAGCAGGCGCACCCAGTCCGTGCGGGAAAAGGCGCGGCGCACCGACAGCGCGCCATCATGGGCAACGATGGGGTGCCATCCCAGGACAGCGGCGAGCGCCCGGAAGCCGGCCCACGCAACCGGGTGACGGTGCAGATCGTTGATCAGCCAGCTGCGGGCCGCTGCAGCCTGCATCCAGCCGATGAAGGCGGCAAGTTCGGCATCGTCCATGTGGTGCGCCACCAGGCTGGAGATGATGAAATCCGGTTCCAGATCGATCGCTTCCGCGCGGCCAGTGACATAGGCGATGCCCAGCGCCGGATCGGTGGCGGCCTGCGCCGCGGGGGCAGAGCGCGGGTTGAGATCAACGCCCACCAGCACGGCCTCGATCCCGGCACGCCGCGCCCAATGGGCAATGGCACGCAACATGTCGCCATGCCCGAAACCGACATCGAGCAGCGTGAAGCGTGCCATGCCCCGCGTCTGCCGCCGCAGCCAGGCCAGCGTGGGCGGACGGGCGCGGGTGATCGTGTTGACGCGCGCGAGATCGGCGATGACGGCGGCATAGGTGGCGGCATCAAGCCCTGCATCATCCATCATTTCCGGCAAATCGGCTCGGCGCGTGAAATCCAGCGGCGCCGTGGGCCAATCGGCGGGCAGCGCCGACATCAGCCAACCGTTTCGAAACGGAAGCTTTCCGCCGCCAGCCCCGGCCCGAAGGCCACGCCAAAGCCGGGCACCCCACGCGGCACCGCCGTGCCGATGCCGGCCATGATCCGCTGCAGCACGAACATCAGGGTCGCGCTGCTCATGTTGCCGCAATCGCGCAGCACGTCGCGGGACCAGTTGAGCGCGCCCTGCCCCAGCCCCAGCCCGGCTTCCACCGCATCCAGGATGGCGCGGCCGCCGCCGTGCACGGCCCACACGCCATAATCATCCACGCCGCGCCCACGCAGCAGATCGGCCCCCGCCGGCCCGGCCAGCGCGCCTTGCAGGATCGGCGGCACCCGGCCGGAAAGATGCATGTCGAAGCCCTGATCGCCGATGTTCCAGGTGATGGCGTCGGCGCTGTCGGCGATGGTGGCAGCGCGGAAATCGGTGAGGGCAAGGCCGGATGCCTCGGCCGTGACCAAGGCTGCCGAACAGCCATCGCCGAACAGCAGCATGGCCAGCAGGCTTTCCAGATCGCCGGTTTCCTGGAAATGCAGGGTGCACAGTTCCAGGTTGACGACCAGCACCCGTGCCTGTGGGTTCGATCGCACGAAATGATGCGCCAGCCGCAGGCTGTTGACGGCGGCATAACAGCCCATGAAGCCCACGTGCGTGCGCTCGACGCCGGGATCGAGGCCCAGCCGCCCGACCAGAATCTGATCGATCCCCGGCGCCACCATGCCGGTGCAGCTGGCCACCACCAGATGGGTGATGCCCTTCAGTTCGGCGGCAGACAAGGCAAGCCCCCCGATCGCCTGTTCGGCCAGCCCCGGCGCCACATCGGCAAAGCGCGCCATGCGCCGCGCCGTCGATGGAAAGGCGCCAGGGCGATAAAAGCCCTCCTCGTCGGCGGTGAACCCATCCGGATTCTTCACGGGGGTGAAGTGGCTCCAGCGATGGTTGATGGCGCTGCGGCCCACAAGGCGCTTGAAGATCAGCTGGTCGCGGCGGTCCTTGATGAGAGTGCCGACGAAATCGACGAAGGCTTCGTGCACGTCATTGGGCGGCAGGGCGGTGCCGATGCGGTTGATGTGCGCAACGGCGCCTGATGATCCGGGGGCCGGCATCACGTGAATCCTTTCGACGGAAGTGCTTGCAACCTGCGCCCCATTTCAGGGGGTTGCAACAGCCGTGGCTGCGGCCGATGGATGCGGGATGACGATGGCAGGTATCAGCGCGGTTCCCGGCATCACGGTGGGCCATGCCCATTGCCCGGCCGCACGCACCGGCGTCACCCTCATCATCCCCGGCGAACCTGCCGTGATGGCCGTTGATGTGCGCGGCGGCGGGCCGGGCACGCGCGAGACGGATGCCCTCAATCCCATCAACCTTGTCGAGCGTGCGCACGGGCTGGCGCTGGCCGGCGGATCGGTGTTCGGGCTGGCGGCAGGCGATGAACTGGCGCTGCTGCTCTCGGCCGCCGGGCGCGGCCTGCCGATGGGCGATGGCCTGCCGCCAGTGCCGGTGGTGCCGGCCGCCATCCTGTTTGATCTCACCAATGGTGGGGACAAGAACTGGCAGATGGATCCGCCCTATCGCCGGCTGGCGCGGGCAGCGTTTGCCGCCGCCGGGCAGCCGGGCAGCGATGGCCATGGCCCGATCGGCGCCGGCTTTGGTGCGCGTTCGGGCAGCCGGCCGGGCGGCATCGGCAGCCTGTCGCGCATGCTGGATGATGGCGTGGTGGTTGGCGCGCTGATCGCCGCCAACAGCTTTGGCGAGGTCTATGCCGATGCACCGCCATCGGGCGCGGTGGAGATGCCCAAGCTCGCCCGACATCGGGGTTTCGGCCGGCAGAACACGGTGATCGGCGCGGTGGCCACCAATGCCCCGCTCACCCGCGCCCAGGCGCTGCGGGTGGCGATGGTGGCAGGGTCGGGCCTGGCCCGCGCGGTGCGGCCGGTGCACACGCAATTCGATGGCGATTGCCTGTTCGCGCTGTCCACCGCTCCGCCGGGCCGCGCGCCGGTGGACGATATCGGGCTCACCATCATCGCTGCGGTCGCGTCCGATCTGGTGGCCGCGGCCGTGCGCCAGGCCGTGGGACTTTACTGATTCAGCAACAGCGCCAGCCGCGCATTGATCGCGGCCAGTTGCGGCGCCAGCGCGGCCCCATCGGGTGCTTCGGCCAGAGCAGCCGAAAGTGCTTCGACGCGAAACTCCGCGCCCGCCAGCGGCGCCAGCACCGAGGCCAGCACCGCCTCTGCCAGATCAAGGCGGGAGGCCGCCGCCGAATCGGGCGCAGCCCCTGC
>JALOSK010000196.1 GCA_025458465.1 Sandarakinorhabdus sp.
GAGCCACTTTGGCCATGGGAAGGCCAAACAGCGACATTCTGCCGCGCCGCAGCATTTTTCGCAGGGGTGTTTGAGGCGCTTACCGCACTGCGGCACGGGTTGGGCATGGCTTGGAAGCCTGCCCTTTCAAGCCTATAGGCCGCGCATGACCAACCCCATCCACATCATCGGCGGTGGCCTCGCTGGGTCCGAGGCCGCCTGGCAGATCGCCGAGGCCGGCCTGCCCGTGGTGATTCACGAAATGCGCGGGGTGCAGGGCACCGATGCGCACAAGACCGATGGCCTCGCAGAACTCGTCTGCTCCAACAGCTTCCGCAGTGATGATCCCGACAACAACGCCGTGGGCCTCATTCACCAGGAGATGCGGGCGCTGGGCAGTCTGATCATGCGCGAGGCGGGCGTGGCGCGGGTGCCGGCCGGATCGGCGCTGGCCGTGGACCGCGACGTGTTTTCCGCCGGCGTGACAGCCGCGCTGGCGGCCCATCCGAACGTGACCATCGTGCGCGAGATGATCGCCGGCCTGCCACCGGAAGACTGGGACAGCGTCATCATCGCCACCGGGCCGCTGACAGCGACGCCATTGGCCGAGGCGATCCGGTCGCTGACCGGCGAAGATGCCCTGGCCTTCTTCGATGCCATCGCGCCGGTGATCCATTTCGACAGCATCAACACCGATGTGGCCTGGTTCCAGAGCCGCTGGGACAAGGGCGGCGCCAAGGATTATCTCAACTGTCCGATGGACAAGGAGCAATACGAAGCCTTCATCGACGCGCTGCTGGCCGCCGAGAAGACCGTGTTCAAGGAGTGGGAGGCCAACACGCCCTATTTCGACGGCTGCATGCCGATCGAGTATTTCGATGGCTGCATGCCGATCGAGGTGATGGCCGAACGGGGCCGCAACACGCCGCGCTTTGGCCCGATGAAACCGGTGGGCCTGACCAACCCCGCCACCGGCCGCCGCGCCTGGGCGGTGGTGCAATTGCGGCAGGACAATGCCTTGGGCAGCCTGTGGAACATGGTCGGGTTCCAGACCAAGATGAAACATGCCGAACAGGTGCGGGTGTTCCGCATGATTCCGGGGCTTGAGAACGCCCAGTTCGCCCGGCTGGGCGGCCTGCACCGCAACACCTTCATCAAATCACCGGTGCTGCTGGATGAAACGCTGCGCTTGAAACTGCGGCCGCAGATTCGCTTTGCCGGCCAGATCACCGGCTGCGAAGGCTATGTGGAGAGCGCGGCGGTTGGCCTGATGGCGGCGCGCTTTGCCATTGCCGAACGGCAGGGCCGTACACCCGTGCCGCCGCCGGCGACAACGGCGCTGGGCGCCCTGCTCCACCACATCACCGGCGGCGCCGAGGCAGCGACCTTCCAGCCGATGAACGTCAACTTCGGCCTGTTCCCGGCGCTGGATCCGGCGCCGAAGAAGGACCAGCGCAAGCCCGCATTGGTGGCGCGGGCGCGCGCCGATCTCGCCAACTGGATGCAAGTGGCCTGACCCTCACTCCTCCCCCGGCGGCGGGCAGACGCAGGCAGCCTTGGGTTTGCGCTTCACCGCCGTGGTCGCGAACTCGCCGGGGGTGAGCGCACCATCGGCATTGCGATCGGCGCGGGCAAACTTCGTGGCGGTGGCCACGGCGAACTCCTCGAAATCCAGCCGGCCATCCCGGTTGCGGTCCGCCCGCTCAAAGCTCTTGCGGCGGTTGGCGAGAAACTCGCCGCGATTCACAGTGCCATCCTTGTCCTTGTCGTAGCGGCGCAGGCGGCGGGCCTCGCGCTCGGCGTCGGAGAGGGGGGAACTCGGCGCCTCCAGCGGGGTTGCGGCCGCCTCTGCCGGCGGCGGATCGGCCACACCCAGCGCCGTGGCGGGCTGGGTGACAGGCGGCGCGCGCCAGATGATCAGGCCGGCGCCCAGCAGGCCAACCAGAGCCACGACAAAGCCAAGGATGCGGCGCATGTTGGCGCTCTCCCCATCACAAGACCCTGTGAACGCAGCGATACGCCGGCTCAGCGGCCGAGCGCAACCACCTTGAACATCAGCGCCTGCCGGGCCAGCGACCCAGGCATTTCCGGTGGCCGGCCAGCGGCGTGGTTGGCCGCATCGCGCGCTGCCAGTTCCACCAGCGCGCGCAGCGGGCGCAGCAGCACCGACGTGCGGTTCGGTGAGCGTTCGGCCGCGGCCAGCAACTGGCCAAGATAGGTCCCTTCTTCCGGATCGCCGCCGAGCAGACGCGCCGCAAGGCCGAACAATTGCGCCGCGCCCTCTCCGGCAGTGCCGCCCAGCCGAGCGAGCCAGCCATCCTCCAGCGTGGCCAGCTCCGCACCCGACAGACGCGGCAGCACGCGCGCCTGCAACGCCTGCAGCAGTGGCTGCGCCGGGGCGGGCTGGGTATCGAGTTCGATCAACCGATCGCGCCACCAGGCCAGGCGAATCTCGCCCAGCAGCGGCTCGGTGGTGGTGGCCACGACGTGGGCCAGTTCCGCGTCCAGCGCGAACAATGCGACAAGGCCGGGGCGGGCCGGCGCTGCCGCATAGAGGCAGGCCAGCCAACGCTCCCGGTCGCGCTGCTTCAGTTCATCGGCAATGATCGACAGTGGGTCCATCCGGTCAGGCGGGCCCCACCCGGAAGGCGCACAATTTGTTGCCATCGGGATCGCGGAAATAGGCGCCATAGAATGCCTGCGGGCCTTCCTCGCCGCGCACACCGGGCGCGCCTTCATCGGCACCACCCGCCGCGAGGGCGGCCGCATGCATGGCATCGACCTTGGCGCGTTCGTCCAGAACGATCGCGATCATGGTGCCGTTGCCGGCGGTGGCCGGCTGGCCATCATAGGCCGGGCCAACGCCCAGCATCGGCGCGGTCCAGTTGGTGCCCCAGCACACGGCGCCGGTGGGAAATTCCATCAGGCGGCTGATGCCCACGCTGGCGAACAGTGCATCGTAAAAGGCGAAGCTGCGCGGCAGATCATTGCTGCCGAAAAGCGCGTAACCGATCATGCGAATCCTCCTTTGGCCACCATGGCCGGCAAACGGTGACACAGGCATTGCAGCGCGGCCATTATTTGGCAGGTCATCGTGCCAGTTCCGCCATGATGATGTCTTCCGCCGACGTGAAAGCCGATGCGACATGGGGCGATTTGAAGGGATCGTCGCTGCTGCCGGTGAGCGCATAGGCAAACACACGGCCACGCTTTTGATCAACCCACAGGCCGGCGAGCAGGCCATAGGCTTCACCCAGATGCCCCCACCAGCGCGCGCCCTTTACCGGCTGGTCGGTCGCCCCGGCCTTCCCTGACAGGCAGTGCAGGCCGGCGCCGTAACACAGCATCTGGCCGTGATAATCATCGCCGGGCACCGCCCCGCCCGCCTGCCACACCGGCGTGAGAATCGCCTTCACCGTGGCCGGTTTCAGCAGCCGCACGCCGCCGACCTCGCCGCCGCGCAGCAGCAACTGGCCGATGCGGGCGAGATCGGGGATGCTGATCCTGAGGCCACCTTGCGGCGAGAAAATCGTGCCGTTGCTGCCAGGCTTGTAGGCGGCCAGGTCGCAGCCGGCCGAGCTGCGCACAGGGCAAGGGCTGCGCTGACCCTTGAGATCATCAACTTGCGGCACCCAAGGCCCGGACGGGTTCCAAGCGGCTTCGTCCCGGCCCTTGCGATAGAGCACGGCGGCCCGCGCGATGGCGGTATCCGACGCGCCTTGCCAGTTGTAGCCGGCGTCGATCTTCAGCGGCGCCAGCACCAGCCGGGTCATCAACCGGTCGAACCGCTCGCCGGTTGCCTTTTCCATCACCGTGGCGATGAGGCCGTAATTGAGATTGGCATATTCGAAGCGCTTGCCCGGCGCGCCCGGCCCCCAGTGTTGCGGCGTCAGCCTGTCTTGCAGCTGTTCCTCCAGCGCGAAGCCATAGCCCGGCCCATCGACAATGCCGCTGGTGTGGGAGAGCAACCGGCGCAGCGTCACCTTGGCATCGGGGTGCGCGGGATGGCGCAGTGGCCAGCCCAGATAGTCCGACACGTCGCGATCGAGATCGAGCGTGCCCTGCTCCACCAGCCGCCACGCCGCGATGGCGACGACGAGTTTCGAGACAGAGGCGACGCGGATCGTGCTGTCGGTCTTGAGCGGGCGGCCCGCGGCGATGTCGGCCAGGCCATGGGCTTCGGCACGCAGGATGCGGTTTCGGTCTGCCACCACACCGACGACGCCCGAAAGTTGCGGTGCGCGGGGATCCGTACCGGCGACCAGAGCGGCCAGCGGATTCGCGGCGGCGGGGCCGGCCAGCAACAGGCTAAGGGCAAATACGGCGCGCATTTCCTGCTTCATAGGCAGGCGCGGCAGGCATGGCCAGTCGGCATCGGCTGCGCTAGCCTAGGCAAATGACGAAGCGACTTGCCATTGGCCTGATGTCCGGAACCTCGATGGACGGCATAGACGCCGCACTGATCGAAACCGATGGCGAAGGCTTGGTGAACCCCATCGCCTTCATGTTTTTCCCCTACGAACCGGATTTCCGCCCGCGCCTCCGCGCCGCCATGGCCCGCGCGCTGGAAATGCACGCCCCGGCCCGCGATGCGCTGATCGACGCGGTGGAGCAGGAATCGACCGGGCTGCACGCCATGGCCGTGCACCGGCTGCTCGCCGCCACCCACACGCGGCGCGACGATGTGGCGGTGATCGGCTTTCACGGCCAGACCATCGCGCACCGGCCCGACCGGCGCTGGACCTGGCAGATCGGCTGCGGCGCCACGCTGAAAGCCGCAACCCGCATCGCCGTCGCGTTTGACTTCCGCAGCGCCGATGTTGCCGCCGGCGGCCAGGGCGCGCCGTTGGCGCCGGGCTATCACCGGGCGCGCTCCGAAACGCTGGGCCGGCCGCTGGGCGTGCTGAACCTGGGTGGTGTGGGGAATCTCACCTGGTTTGCCGAGGATGGACGCTGGGGCAGTTTCGACACCGGCCCGGGCAATGCACTGATCGATGATTGGGTGCGCGCCCACACCGGCCGCAGTTTTGATGAGGATGGCCAGGTCGCAGCCAGCGGTATGTGCCACGACAATGTGCTGCAAACGCTGGCGGACAATCCGTGGTTCGATGCGCCGCCGCCCAAATCGCTGGACCGCAACGCCTGGGATATCGGCGCCTTGCGCGGGCTCTCTGCGGGCGACGGCGCAG
>JALOSK010000197.1 GCA_025458465.1 Sandarakinorhabdus sp.
GTTGGCGCGACGCAGGGCGGTGGGGGCCGTGGGCGCCCGGCGCGGGGCCAGTTGTTCCCAGGCCAGCATGGCCAGCAACACGCCGGCAAAGGCGGCCAGGCGGATGGCGGCTTCGTGTGTCAGCATGGCGGCTGACACGGCAGTTCAGGCCGCGTCGGACTTGGCGTCGGCGCGCAGCGTGTCCCAGACGGTGAATTCATGCGCGATCGACGCTTCGACCAGCGCTTCCCACAGGGTTTCGGCAAGGCCCTGCGGCAGGCCGGCGGCGGCCGCAGCGGCGCTGGCATTGGCGATCACCTGGGCCTTGCGGGCCTCGTCGCGCACATGGGCGCGGGCCGGCTTGATGCGGGCGGCGGCATTCATGTAGCCGAACCGGCGCGCCAGCAGCGCCACCAGTTCGCGATCCAGCGCATCCACGCCGGCGCGCACCTCGGCCATCGTCTGGCAGGCTTCGGGGGGCAATGGTGTCATTTGGCGCTCCAGCGGCCGGTGTTCATCCACAGGATGGCGGGTTTCAGCGGCGCGATCCAGGCAAGGCCCGCCACCAGATAGACGATGGTTTCCAGCCACAGCGGCAAGGCCGAAATGCTGTCGGCCAGCGCGGAAACCGCCAGCGCATAAAGGATGATATACAGGATCATCAGCAGCATTCCCAGCGGCTTACGCCAGCTGGGTTCGGGCGGCACGCGATGGGGGGCAATGTCCATGGCCAGCGCCTTAGCGGGATTTGCGGCAATCGACCAGACGCGTCGGTGTCGCGACCAGATCAAGCGGCATGTCCCACGGATCGGCCGGCAGGCTTGCGGCAATCTGGCAATCCCAGGCCAGCCCGATGGCCAGCAATTTGCCCTGCTGGCGCAGACGGGCGATGGCGCGATCATAATAGCCGCGGCCCTGGCCCAGGCGGACGCCTTCTGTGGTGGCAGCCAGCAACGGCACCAGCAGCACGTCGGGCTGCACGGCCGGCGCCGTGGCCGGCGGTTCGGGTATGCCCTGGAAGCCCGGTGCCATGTCGCGCCATTCGGCAATGTGGAAGCTGATGTCCGGCCCGGCCACCCGCGGAAAGGCGTGCGGACCGATGCGCTTCTCGATCCACACCGGGTCGATCTCGTCAGCCATGGCGGCATAGCTGCCCACCAGCCGTGCGCCGGCCAGCACGGGCAGCACCTGATCGGCGAGCGCCTGTTCCAGCCGCTCGCGCATGCCGGCGCCAAGGCTGGCAACGAACGCCTTGCGGGCGGCGCGATACTGGCGGCGCAGATCGGTCTTGCTCATTAAACCCATGGCAGCGAAAGGATGTGGCGGGACCACCATGGGCCGTTGGCCTTGAAGATCCTCTGACGCCAGTAACGTCAGGTGGGAGCCAGTTGTGATGGACCACGATCCACCCAGTGCCAGCCCCCAATAGGATGATTATCGCCTCAGGGATGCTTGCTCGCTCGTACCGGGCAGTTCCCGCCAAGGATGGATATAGGGCGCGTGGGGCGGATCGGCAAGCTGGCCGTTCCGCGGGCCGGCCGATCAGGCGCTGGCCAGCCGTTCGAGTCGTTCGACAATCCGTGTCAGCCTTGTGATGTCCACCATCGGCGGCACGGGGCCCGACGACGGCGTACCGCTGCGGGCATCGGCCAGTTCATCGGCCAGCATCAGGGCGGTCATCACCAGCAGCTGGCTTTCCGGCATCGGCCCCAGCGACCGCGTGAGATTTTCGGCGCGGGCGGCGATTTCCTCGCCCAGGCCCACCACGCGCGGTTCGTCACCATCGCGGCAGGTGATGCGATACTGGCGCCCGGAAACGGAAAGCACGGCCTGGCCCATGGGTCACTCCTGTCCGATCAGCGCGTCCAGCGCCTTCAGCGCTTCGCTGGCGGCGCCTTCCAGTCGGGCCAGACGCTCGCGATCGGCGGCATGGGCCATGGCAGCATCAACGGCAGACCGGCTGGCGGCAGCACGCTGCTGTTCCAGACGCGTCAAGGCCGCTTCCAGCCGCGCGAACAGGCCCATCAGTTCCGAAATCGCCGTTCCCCCTCGGGCACTCAATGATTTGCGCGGCATTCATAAGACGGGATGTCAGCCTTGGTCAAGATGGCGCCAGCGGGCAATCGTGCTGCCAGACCCATTGCGCCGTCGAAGCGGGTTGACGTGTGCGCGCGGCTTCGGCTTAAGCCGCGCCACAGCATTGCCTTCCAGTTCGCCTTCCGACCCGGTCGCAGGGCCGGGCTGGGTGGTCTCTGGGCAGTCAGGAACGGTCATGACAATCGAAATGTCCCGCGCCGCCAATGCCATCCGGGCGCTTGCCATGGATGCGGTGGAGGCTGCCAACAGCGGCCACCCCGGCATGCCGATGGGCATGGCCGATGTGGCCACCGTGCTGTTTGCCAATCATCTGGTGTTCGATCCGTCCGCGCCGCGCTGGCCGGACCGCGATCGCTTCGTGCTGTCGGCCGGTCATGGCTCGATGCTGATCTATGCGCTGCTGCACCTGACGGGCCATGAACGGCCGACGCTGGCCGACATCCGCAACTTCCGCCAATTGCACAGCCCGTGCGCCGGCCACCCGGAAAACACCGAACTGCCGGGCGTGGAATGCACCACCGGGCCGCTGGGACAGGGCCTGGCGATGGCCGTGGGCATGGCCCTGGCCGAGCGGCACCTGAACGGCGTGTTCGGTGACGCGCTGGTCGATCACCGCACCTGGGTGATTGCTGGCGATGGCTGCCTGATGGAAGGCATCAGCCAGGAAGCGATCAGCCTTGCCGGCCACCTGAAGCTGGGCCGCCTGAACGTGATCTGGGATGACAACAACATCTCCATCGATGGCCCGATCAGCCTGTCGAGCTCTGAAGACATGCCGGCGCGCTTCCGCGCGGCGGGCTGGCACGTGGTGGCCTGTGACGGGCATGATTTCAGCCAGATCGACAAGGCGTTGAACGAAGCCAGGGCCGATCCGCGCCCCAGCCTGATTGCCGCCCGGACCACCATCGGCAAGGGCGCGCCGACCAAGGCCGGCACCAGCGGCAGCCACGGCAGCCCGCTGGGCGCCAAGGAGATCGAAGGCGCCCGCGCCGCGCTGGGCTGGAGCCATGGCCCGTTCGAGATCCCGGCCGACATCAAGGCCTGGTGGGAAGGTCTGGGGGCCCGCGGCAAGGCGGTGCGCGCCGATTGGGAAGCCCGGCTCGCCGCCAGCCCTGACCGCGCCCGCTTCGAAGCGCAGCTTGCCGGCGTTGCGGACAAGGCCGGCCCGGCGCTGGAAGCCTTCATCCGTGATCTTGTGGCCAATCCCCAGAAGGTCGCCACCCGCAAGGCGTCCGAAATGGCGCTGGGCGTGCTGACCGAGGCATTGCCGCAGCTGGTCGGCGGCTCTGCCGATCTGACCGGGTCCAACAACACCCGCACCAAGGCGACCGCTGTCTTGAGTGCCGACAATTATGCCGGCCGCTATGTCCATTACGGCATTCGCGAATTCGGCATGGCTGCGGCGATGAACGGCATGGCGCTGCACGGCGGCGTGGTGCCCTATGGCGGCACCTTCCTGGTGTTTTCGGACTACATGCGCAACGCCATGCGGCTTTCGGCGCTGCAGAAGGTGGGCGTTGTCTATGTGTTGACCCACGACAGCATCGGCCTTGGCGAGGATGGCCCCACCCACCAGCCGATCGAGCATGTGATGAGCCTGCGGCTGATCCCCAACATGCAGCTGTTCCGCCCGGCCGACGTGATCGAGACGGCCGAGTGCTGGGCGCTGGCGCTGGCCAGCCCGCAAACGCCGTCGGTGCTGGCGCTGACCCGCCAGAACCTGCCGCAACTGCGCGGTGAGGGGGATGCCGCCTGGACCGCCGGGTCCAACCGCTCGGCGCGCGGGGCCTATCGGTTGCGGGCGGCTGCGAGCCCACGGCGTGTGGTGCTGGTTGCCACCGGTTCGGAAGTGGAGATTGCGGTTGCCACCGCTGCCGCGCTGGAAGCCGATGGCATCGGGGCCGATGTCGTGTCGATGCCGTGCTGGGAATTGTTCGACGCACAGGATGCGGCCTATCGCGCCGATCTGTTGCCGGCCGACGTGCTGAAGGTCTCGATCGAGGCCGGCGTGACGACCGGCTGGCAGAAATATGTTGGCGATGGCCTCACCATCGGGCTCGATCATTTCGGCGCCTCGGCGCCGGCCGAACAGCTTTTTGCCGAATTCGGCTTGACCGCGCCGGCGATTGGCGCGCGCATCCGGCAGCGCCTCGGCTGCTGATCTGCAAGGAAAAGGAACCACGACCATGGCACTGAAAGTCGCGATCAACGGGTTCGGGCGTATCGGCCGCAACGTGCTGCGCGCCATCATCGAATCCGGCCGCACCGATATCGAGGTGGTGGCGATCAACGATCTGGCGAGCCCCGAGGCCAACGCCCGC
>JALOSK010000198.1 GCA_025458465.1 Sandarakinorhabdus sp.
TTCAACGAGGAATAGCCGGCGCGATGAAACCCGTGTCGGCTGCGGAGCGCGCCGAAGAGGCGGTGCAGGAATGGCGGCGCGGGCTGGGCTTTGGCAGCTTGCGCGCCCGCATCTTCGCCGTGAACCTGCTGGCGGTGATCGTGCTGGCGCTGATGCTGCTGTGGCTGGACACGGTGCGCACCCGCCTGCTGGATGAACGCAGCGCCAGCCTGGCCAACGAGGCCGTCACCATTGCCACGCTGGTTGCCGCCCTGCCCGATGATGCGCGCGGTGCCGGCATTGCCGGACTTGGCCTCGAACGCGGCACCCGCGTGCGCCTTTATGGCAGCGATGGCGTGCGGCGGGTGGACAACTGGGATTCGCCACGCAACCCGCGCTTCGTGGTGGAAGATCCGTCCGCCTATGGCTGGCGCCGGGCGTCGGCCAAGGCGATCGACCGGATGCTGGATGCGGTGCTGGGCGTGCGCACGCCCGATGCCTATGCCGAACCGCAGGCCGACAGCGCGGCCGCGTGGCCGGAACTGGCGGTGGCGGCGCGCACCGGGCAGCCCGCGATCGAGCTGCGGCGGGCCAGTGATGGCAGCCTGATCATCAACGCGGCAGCGCCGGTGGCCAGTGATGGCGCCGTGCTGCTCACCGACTCGGCGGATGATCTGGCCGATATCCTGCGCCGCGAACGTCTCACCTCGGCCTGGCTGCTGCTGAGCGTCACGGGGCTCACGCTGGGCCTGTCGCTGTATCTGGCACGCACCATCGTGCGGCCCTTGCGGATGCTGGCGATTGCCGCGCACCGGGTGCGGCTGGGCCGCAGCCGCGAGGTGGTGGTGCCGCGCCTGCCGGACCGCAAGGACGAGATCGGCGCCCTGGCCCGCGCCATTTCCGACATGTCGACCGCGCTGCGGCGCCAGATCGATGCGACCGAGGCCTTTGCTGCCGACGTGGCGCACGAACTGAAGAACCCGCTGGCCTCGCTGCGATCGGCGGTGGAGGTGCTGGAACGGGTGGAGCAGCCCGATCTGCGGGCGCAATTGCTGGGCGTGATCCGGGATGATGTGGGCCGCATCGATCGGTTGATCACCGATATTTCCGACGCCAGCCGGCTGGACGCCGAACTGTCGCGCACCGGGTTCCAGACGGTGGATATCGCCGCCCTCGCCGATGGGCTTGTGACGGCTTATGGGGTGGCGGGGCCCAATCGCGAGGTCACGGTGGCGCGTGCCGGCCTGCCGGCGCCGGTCATGATCGAAGGCGATGCCAGCCGCTTGGCCCAGGTGCTCAGGAACCTGATCGACAATGCCATCAGCTTCTCGCCCGATGGTGCCACGGTCACGCTGGCGGTGACGCAGGCGGGCGACACGGTGGAGCTTTCGGTGCGCGATACAGGCCCGGGTGTGCCGCCGGCCAATCGCGGCGACATCTTCAAGCGTTTCTATTCCGAGCGCCCGGCCACGGAGGATTTCGGCCGTCATTCCGGGCTTGGTCTGTCCATTGCGGCCGCCATCGTGGCGGCGCACGGCGGCCAGATCGTGGTGGAGGATGCCCCCGGCGGCGGGGCGCTGTTCCGCGTGCTGTTGCCGGCGCCGTGGCCATGACGGACACGCTGCACGCCACTGCTGTTGCCCATGATGATGGCAAGGCTTTTCGGGCCGTGCTGCTGCTGGGGCCATCGGGGGCGGGCAAATCCGATCTGGCGTTGCGGCTGGTGGCGGCGGGCTGGCAGCTGGTGGCCGATGATCGCGTCCTGCTCACCCCCTCAACCGCCGGCCTGATCGCCAGCGCGCCGCCGCGCCTTGCCGGTCTGCTGGAGGTGCGCGGCGTGGGTATCGTGCCGGAACCGACGACAGCTGTGCCGGTGGCGCTGGCGCTGGATCTCTCGCGTCGTCCGGATCGGCTGCCGGTGGTGGAGACGCTGGACCTCGCCGGCCATGCCATCCCGCTGCTGCCGTTTGATCCCGCCGGGGATTCCGCGCCGCAGCGGGCGTTGAAGGCCTTGGCAAGCCACGGCCTTGCCGGCACAAGCAGCCGGGTGAGCCTGCCCATCCTGATCGTCACCGGCCTGTCGGGTGCCGGCAAGTCCACGGTGCTGAAAGCCCTGGAGGACAATGGCCACGAGGTGGTGGACAATCTGCCGCTGTCGCTGCTCGATGCGCTGATCGCCGGCACCACCGATCGCCCGCTGGCACTGGGCATCGACAGCCGCACCCGCGCCTTCGATCCGCGGGCGCTGGCGGCGCGGGTGGCCGCGCTGCGCGATGCCGGCCGTGATGTGCGGCTGCTCTATCTGGATTGCGCCGATGACGTGTTGATCCGGCGCTTTTCCGAAACCCGCCGCCGCCACCCCTTGAGCCCGGATCGCCCGGCCAGCGACGGCATTGCGGCGGAGCGCGATCTGCTGGGGCCGCTGGCGCGCACGGCCGATCTGGTGATCGACAGCACGCAGCTTTCGGTGACCGATCTGCGTGCCCGCATCGCCGAGCGCTTTGCCGGCGGTTTCTCGCCGGGCCTTGCCGTCACCGTCATGAGTTTCGGCTACAGCGCCGGCCTGCCGCGCGAGGCCGATCTGGTATTCGACATGCGCTTTCTCAGCAACCCGCACTGGAATGCCGATCTGCGCCCGTTGACCGGGGAAGATGAACGCGTGGCGGCGCACGTGGCCGCCGATCCGCTGTATGCGCCAACGCTTGATCGCATCACCGATCTCATCGCCGGGCTGCTTCCCGGTTATGCCCGCGAGGGCAAGGCATATCTTACAATTGCAATTGGTTGCACCGGTGGCCGGCACCGCAGCGTGGCGGTGGCGCGGGCGCTGGCGGCGCGCCTGATGGCGCAGGATCAGCCTGTGGCGCTGGTGCATCGGGACATCGCAAAACAGGCTGGCGATGCCGCCGTGGTGGCAGGTGCCCCATTGACAGAATCGGCCACCGGGAGTCTGGCGAAGAACAACGCGAGGCCCGTTGGGACAGGCGACGAACAATGATTGGGTTGGTTCTGGTAACGCATGGCCGCCTGGCGGCCGAATTCGTGGCGGCGATGGAACATGTCGTCGGCGCGCAGGAGGCGATCGAGCCTGTCTGCATCGCCGCCGATGACGACATGGAAGAACGCCGCGCCGAAATCGCTGCTGCCGTTGCCCGCTGCAACAGCGGCAAGGGCGTCATCATCCTCACCGACATGTTCGGCGGCACGCCATCCAATCTCGCCATCTCGCTGCTGGGCCCGCAGGTGGAAGTGATCGCCGGCGTCAATCTGCCGATGCTGATCAAGCTGGCCAGCGTGCGCAAGAACTGCACCGTGGAAGCCGCCGTGCAGGCCGCCCAGGATGCCGGGCGCAAGTATATCGCCGTTGCCAGCCGCATGTTGGGCGAGGCCGCTTGAGCCACGCGCAGGGCAGCACGGCCGGCCCGATCCGGGTTCCCATCACCAACCGGCGCGGGCTGCACGCCCGCGCCAGCGCCAAGTTCGTCACCCTGGCCTCCAGCTTCGATGCCGAGGTGACCGTGGGGCACGATGGCAGCGCCGTCACCGGCACCAGCATCATGGGCCTGATGATGTTGGCCGCCGCCATGGGCGATGAAATCGTGATCAGCGCCACAGGGCCGGATGCCGAAGCCGCGGTGTCAAAGCTGGTTGGCCTGGTGATGGACAAGTTCGGCGAGGATTGACCGAAGCGGCCTAACGGTCTCTGTTCGCCTCATGCGCCCTCTTCTCCCGCTTTTCGCACTCATCGCCGCCCCAGCTTTGGCCAAGCCCGATGCCGACACGCGCGCCTGGCTGGCGCGCACCGCCGAACTTTCGAGCGACGCCATGGAGGGCCGCGATGCGGGCAGCCCCGGCCACGCCCGCGCCATCGATCTGGTGGAAAGCTGGTTCAAGGCCGCACGGCTGAAGCCTGCCGGGGAGGGTGGCAGCTTCCGCCAGACGGTGCCGCTGCACGAAGTTGCGGTGACGGCGGCCGAGATGCGGGTGGTGGCCCCCGATGGCACGGCGACGCCGCTTCGCTTCCTGCACGACATCACGCCGCGCGCCGCCACCGATCTGCCGGCCACGCTCAGCGCCCCGATGCGCTTTGGCGGTTATTGCAGCCGCACCGAGGTCGGCTACACGATGGCGGGCAAGATCGCCCTTTGCTACCGCAGCCGCCGCGCAGGGCGGCCGCTGCCCGCCGAGCAGGTGGCGGCGTTGCAGACTGCCAAGGCTGTCGCACTGCTCTACATCGATGATGTCGGCTTCACCCAGGAACCGCCGCGCTGGCCCGATGCCTATGCGCGCAGCGTGGCCCACGAAGGCGTGGCGCTGCCCACTGGATTGCCGACATTCCGGGTCAACGGTGCGGCGCTGGAGAAGCTGATGGCCGGCACCGGGCGGCTGGCGTCGGTCCTCCTGACCGAGGCGAC
>JALOSK010000199.1 GCA_025458465.1 Sandarakinorhabdus sp.
TGGCGGTGGCCGCGGCATGAAGGTCATCCCCGATGCGGCCAGCCTGCCTTCGCTGGTGTCCCAGGCCAAGAGCGAGGCCAAGGCCGCCTTTGGCGATGATACGGTTTACATCGAGAAGTATCTTTCCGAACCGCGCCACATCGAATTCCAGATCTTTGGCGACGGCAAGGGCGGCGCCGTGCATCTGGGGGAACGCGATTGTTCGCTGCAGCGCCGCCACCAGAAGGTGCTGGAGGAAGCGCCGTCGCCCGCCCTGTCGCGGCAAGAGCGTGACCGCATGGGCGAGGTGGTGCGTGCAGCGATTGCCAAGCTGAAATATCGCGGCGCCGGCACCATCGAGTTCCTTTGGGAAAACGGCGAATTCTTCTTCATCGAGATGAACACCCGCCTGCAGGTGGAACATCCGGTGACCGAAGCCATCACCGGGCTTGATCTGGTGCGCGAACAGATCAGGGTGGCCGCCGGGCTGCCGCTCTCGGTCACCCAGGCTGATGTGCATTTCGAAGGCCACGCCATCGAATGCCGCATCAATGCCGAAGATCCGGCCACGTTCGCGCCGTCGCCGGGCCGCGTCACCGATTTCCACCAGCCGGGCGGCCTGCATGTGCGGGTCGATTCGGCGCTGTATGACGGCTATCGCATCCCGCCTTATTATGATTCGCTGATCGCCAAGCTGATCGTGTATGGCGCAACCCGTGATGAATGCATGATGCGCCTGCGCCGGGCGCTGGAAGAATTCGTGATCCACGGGCCCAAGACGACGATCCCGCTGCACCAGGCCTTGATGGAAGACGAACAGTTCCAGCGCGGCGATTATTCGATCAAATGGCTGGAACGCTGGCTCGCGTCGCGCGCGGCGGGCTGATCGGCGCAAATTCCGGGCTGCACCACTATGACTGCACGGTGCAAAGGCGCATGATAGGCTTGTGACCCGTCCGCTTGTCCATCGGCTTGATCCGGCCATGCTGCTCAGAGCCTATGCCAGTGGCATTTTCCCGATGGCGGAAAGTGCCAGTTCGCCCGATGTGTTCTGGGTGGAACCGCGCCGCCGCGGCGTGCTGCCGCTCGATGCGTTCCACATGCCGCGCAGCTTGGCGCGCACGCTGCGCCGCGAACGTTTCCGCCTGACCATCGATCGCGCCTTTGATGCCGTGCTCGAAGGCTGCGCCGAACCGGTGCCGGGTCGCAGCGAAACCTGGATCAACCCGATGATCGCCGATGCCTATCGCGCGCTTGCCGCCCGCGGCCACGCGCATTCGGTGGAGGCATGGGATGCCGATGGCCAGCTGGCCGGCGGCCTGTACGGCGTGCGCCTGGGCGCGGCCTTCTTTGGCGAATCGATGTTCACGCGCGTGCGCGATGCCAGCAAATGCTGCCTGGCGGCGCTGGTCGCCCTGCTGCGCGATGGCGGTTTCCGCCTGCTTGATACCCAGTTCCTGACCGAGCATCTGGCCGGCTTTGGCGCGGTGGAGGTTTCAGCCCGCGATTATCGCCATCAATTGGCAGCAGCGGTGGCGCTGGCCGGCGATTTTGGCGCGACCGGGCGGCTGGCGGCCGGTGGCGCTGCCGGCGGGCTTTCGGGAAAGGCCATCGCACAGCTTTTGAGCCAGACATCATAGCGCGGGTGTTCCATCACGTTCAGGCTGGGGCTTTGCGCATAAAGCCAGCCGGAAAACACCCGCGCCGCCGGTTGGCCCGGCCGCCGTTCGTCCACCTGCAGGAATGCGCCTGACAGGGCCGGGCGTTCCCACGGCGGGGTCGTCTCGCAGGTGCGCGCGGTGATGCGCAGGGCCGCAAAATCCACATATTGGCCGGGCTTCAGCGTGAAGAAACGGGTTTCGCCGGTGCGCTTGGCCAGCGCGCCCACCACCAGCACCCGCTGCGCCACCGGCGTTGGCAGCACGGGCGCTTTCAGCATGGGCGAGGGCCGGGCCGGCGCGGATGCCGCAGGCGGGGCAGGGGCTGGCGGCGCCGGCTGCGCGCCAGCCGGCATGGCGAACACCGCCACCAGCCAGCCCGCAAGCGCCGCCATCGGCCTATTTGCGGCCATCATCCCCACTGCGGTTGACGATGCTGCCGATCAAGCCCATCAGATCGGCCGCGCCCGATGTTTCGGCGATTTCGCCGCCATCCTTCAGCATCTGGGTTTCCGCCCCCGGGGTCAGCGCGACATAGTTGCCGCCCAGGAGCCCTTCGGCGGTGATCGCGGCCGATGTGTCCACCGGCAATGCCAGGCTGCGATCAACCGCCAGTGTCACCACCGCCTGAAAGCTGGCCGGATCAAGCGTCAGCCGTTCCACCCGGCCCACCTTCACCCCGGCAATCTTCACATCCGTGCCCACCGTGACGCCGCCCACGCCGGGAAAGCGCGCGACCAGCCGCTGCGTATCAGCACCGGCGCGCCCGCCGGTCTGCCCCCAGGCGAACACCACAAATCCGGCCGCCAGCAGCAGCACCAAAAGCCCCGCAACCACTTCGGCCAGATGGTCTTTCACCGCCGCCGGCATCGCTTCAGTCTCCCGGCGACCAGGCGCGATAATCACCGGTGCTGGCCGCGCGCCGGCCGCCGGCCACCAGTGCGCCGCCCGGGCTGTGCGCCAGCGCGGTGCCAGTGGCATTGGGTGTCCATTCGCGTTCCCACACGCGGGTTGGCAGTTGCGCCTGGCTGGGCGGCCTGTCGCTGCTGCGGTGCAGCCACAGATGCCATTCCGGCGGCACCCGCGTGGCTTCGGGTTCGCCGTTGTAGATCACCCAGCGGCGTTCGCTGCGGCCGCTGCCGGCCCGGTAATAGACATTGCCCTGCGCATCGCGTCCCACTTCCTCGCCATGGCGGGCGGTGAACAGCCGGGTGCCGATGCCGGGACCGTTCCACCAGGTGAACAGGGCTTTCAGTACCGACATGATGTCAGGCGCTCCTTTGGCGGCCACCAAACACATTTTGCCGCACCCGTGCAACCCCGGCGAGGTTCGGATAGGCGGATGCGGCAAAAGCCGCTAACGCTGCCCGCCCATGAACAGCCTGCCGCAATCGATCCGCCGGTGAACAGGGCGCTGGCCTTCATCTTTGTCACCGTGCTGATCGATGCGATCGGCTTTGGCATTGTCATCCCGGTGTTCCCGTCGCTGATCGTGAAGTTGACCGGGCGCACACTGGCCAACGCCGCTGAAGTATCGGGCTGGATCGCGTTTCTCTATGCCAGCGTGCAGTTCATGATGGGCCCGGTGATCGGCGGCCTGTCCGACCGGTTTGGCCGGCGGCCGCTGCTGCTGGCCAGCCTGGCGGCCTTCAGCATCGATTATCTGGTGATGGCCTTTGCGCCCACGCTGGGCTGGCTGGTGGCGGCGCGCGTGCTGGCCGGGCTGACGGGCGCAACCTTTTCCACTGCCTATGCCTATATCGCCGATGTGACACCGCCCGAAAAGCGCGGCGCCAATTTCGGTGTGATCGGCATGGCGTTCGGCTTCGGCTTTGTCATCGGGCCGGCGCTGGGCGGCTTTGCCTCGCGCTTTGGCACCGAAGTGCCGTTCCTGGTGGCCGCCGCCCTGGCATTGGCCAATTTCCTCTATGGCGCCATGGTGCTGCCGGAATCGCTGCCGCCCGAACGGCGCCGCCCGTTTGACTGGCGCCGCGCCAATCCGGCCGGTTCGCTGCTGCGGCTGAAGCAAGCCAACCCCACGGTGCTGGCGCTGGTGGCAACGATGCTGGTGTGGACGCTTTCGTACCAGTCGCTCTATTCGATCTGGGCCTATCACGGCCTGGAACGCTATCGCTGGACCCCCGAACAGGTGGCGTGGAGCCTGACGGCTGTCGGCCTGTCGGGCGCGTTCGTGCAGGGGTTTCTGGGCCGCCGGCTGATCCCGCGCTATGGCCAGGTGCCGATCATCCGCATTGGCCTGGTGTCGGCGGTGGCCGGATACAGCATCTATGCGATGGCCGATGCCGGCTGGATGATCTATCTGGGCATCGCGGTGTCGTGCTGCCAGGGGCTGGTTTTCCCGTGCCTGCAGGGGCTGGTATCGGCGCAGACATCGGCCAGCGAGCAGGGCGAACTGCAGGGCACGGTGGCATCGGTGCAAAGCCTGTCGTCAATCATCGGGCCGCCCCTGATGACAACGGTGTTTGCCCGCTTTTCCGCGCCCGACGCGCCGGTTTACTATCCCGGTGCTCCCTTTCTTGTTTCGCTGCTGTTCGTTGGGGTGACGGCCGTGCTGTTCCTGCGCACGGTGGCCGGCGGTGCGGTCAATCCTGCGCCGCAAACTCCCTCTGCCTGAACCAGGGCGTGATCCGCGCCAGCGCTTCGGCCACCAGCGGCGTGTCGACGGCAAAGCTGAAGCGCAGATAGCGCCCACCGCCCACCGGATCGAAATCGATGCCCGGCGCCGTGGCAAC
>JALOSK010000012.1 GCA_025458465.1 Sandarakinorhabdus sp.
TTGCGGAACAACTGATCATGCGTGTAGTGGCGCATGAACTGGCGGCCGGCACCGCGGTCCAACCCATCGGCCAGGCGGCGCGCGATGGCGCTGCGATCGCCTGCGGCATAATCGGCCCAGGTGCGATCATCGATGTCGAAATCGAGCAGTTCGGCCATATCCACCGCGCTCGATTGCAGGCTGTCGATCAGGCCGTTGGCGCGCCGGCCCAACGAATTCCTTGCGCGCAGTTCGGCCCGTGTCTCCACCGCATCGACATGGGCTTCGACCTCGGAGATGGTGCGCGTCAGCGAGAGCAGCCGCTGCGCCACCCGCTCGGCCGCCACTTGTGCTGCATTGGCGGCCTTGTTCTGCGCTGTCACCAATTCATCGATGCGGCTGCGGATCGGGCCGGCAAAGGCAATCTCGGTGCGATCGATGGCAGAACGTTCCAGCGCGCTTTCTGCCTCTGCAATCACGCCGGCCAGCGCCTGGCGCATCGCACCGGCAGCGGCATCGGCGATCTGGCGCACCCGGCCAAAGGTTTCCACCAGTTCGCCCGACGCCGAAAGCCCGATGCGGCCGGTGCCTTCTTCCAGCGCCTGCATCTGGGCCAGGGCCTGGCCGATGGCGTCGCCAAGCCCGGCGGTGCTGGCATCCAGCGCGACGCGTGCCGCGTCCAGCTTGCCGCTGGCATCGTCGATGATGCTGCTGCCTTCTGCCAGTGGCTGGGCCAGCGTCGCGGCACTGGCCTGCAACGCCGAAAGCCGTTCTTCCAGCGCCGCCACCAGGGACTGGCCAGCAGGCAATTGTTCATCCAGCAGCGCCATGGCGCCCTCGGCTTCGCGGGCCATCGCCGACAGCCGTTCCTCCACGGCGCCAAGTGCCCCTTCGGCATCGCCCAGCGGCGCCGCCAGGCTCATCGCGCTGGCCCGGGTTTCGCTGATGCGGGCGTCCAGCCCGGCCAAGGCATTCTCGTTGTCGGCCATGGCCTGACCCAGCTTCTGGGCCAGCGTCTCGATGCGGCCGCCCAGATCCTCCACCAGCGCATTGGTGCTGCTGCTGGTCGATTCGATGTCGCCGGTGATGCGGGCAGTCACGTCCTGCAGGGCGGCCAGCCGGTCTTCCAGCGCGCGCGCGGCCTCGCCGCCGATATGGTCAAGCGTGGTGCGCGCCTGTTCCACGGTGGCCAGCAGCGCGCTGGTCTGGGCGTGGATCGCCTCGCGGGTGGTGTCGATGGCGCTGCCAGTGCGCTGGAAGGCGGTGTCCAGCTCGGTCTGCAGTGTGCCGAGCGGCGTCGCCACGGCGTCGCGGGCCTGCGTGGCGGCATCGGCCATCGCCTTAAGGCCGGCCTGGCTGGCTTCGGCAAGTGCGTTGATCTCGCCGCGGCTGGCCTGGGCGGCGGTGCGGGCTTCGGCTTCGGCTTCGCTGGCGCGGGTGTAGAGGCCGGCGAGCAGCGTTTCGGTTTCGGCGAGCTGGGTGCGCAGCTGGTTGTCGGCACGGGCCAGCAGTTCCAGCAGGGTTTCGGCCTGGGCGTTGGCGGCCGGCACCACGCCGGCAACATTTTCCCCGGCCGTCACGGCAGCCGCCACGGTTTCGGCCAGCCGGCTGTTGCTGGCATCCAGCGTGCTGGTGATTTTCGCAAGCGCTGCGGTGTGGCTGCTGACCGGCGATTCCATCTCGGCCATGCGCTGGGTGGCGGCGGCCAACTGCGTTTCCAGCCGGGCCAGCGCCTCGGCACTGTGCTCCAGCCATTCGGCGGCCTGCTGGGTGCGGGTATCGGCCACGGCGGCGCGGGCGGCGGCCACCGCCCCGGCATCGCGCAACTGGACGGCAGCCAGAATGGCAACGGCCAGCGGCGCCGCCAGAATGGCCAGCACGGCCAACAATCCGGCGGTGTCGGACGCGATGTCAAGCTTGCCGGACACACCGGCCCAGGCGGCCAGCAACGCCCCGGCCCACACAAGGCTGGCCACGATGGCCAGCACCCACGGCCAGCGCCGAGTCGGAAGGGGCGTGAAAGGGTCGTCCATGAATGTCTTACAAAACAGGAAAGGGGCCGCCGTTCAAGCCGGCGACCCCCGAATGTTAGTCCATTGGTGACGATTCCTGTGGGTATCGCCCCTCAGCGCTGCTCGATCGGCACATAATCGCGGCGCGGCGAGCCCGTGTAGAGCTGGCGCGGGCGGCCGATCTTCTGTTCCTTGTCCTCCATCATTTCCGTCCACTGCGCGATCCAGCCGGTGGTGCGCGCCAACGCGAACAGCGCGGTGAACATGGAGGTGGGGAAACCGATCGCCGACAGGATGATGCCGGAATAGAAATCGACGTTGGGATAGAGCTTCTTCTCGATGAAATAGTCATCCGAAAGCGCCACCCGCTCCAGTTCACGCGCCGTGTCCAGCACCGGATCGGAAATGCCCAGCGTGTCCAGCACCTTGGTGGCAGCTTCGCCCAGCACCTTGGCGCGCGGATCATAGTTCTTGTACACCCGGTGGCCGAAGCCCATCAGGCGGAACGGATCATCCTTGTTCTTGGCGCGGGCAACAAATTCCGGAATCCGTTCCGGCCGGCCAATCTCGCGCAGCATTTCCAGCGCCGCTTCGTTGGCGCCGCCGTGCGCCGGTCCCCACAGGCAGGCGATGCCAGCGGCGATGCAGGCGAACGGGTTGGCACCCGACGAACCGGCCAGGCGCACGGTGGAGGTGGAGGCGTTCTGCTCGTGATCGGCGTGCAGGATGAAGATCTTGTCCAGCGCATCTTCCACCACCGGGTTGATGATGTAGGGCTCTGCCGGCACGCCGAACGTCATGCGCAGGAAATTGCCGGTGTAGCTCAGCGAGTTGTCAGGGTAGAGGAAGGGCTGCCCCACCGAATATTTGTAGGCCATGGCCGCGATCGTCGGCATCTTGGCGATCAGCCGGTGGCAGGCGATCTCGCGCTGCTTGGCATCATGGATGTCGGTCGAATCGTGATAGAAGGCGGAAAGCGCGCCAACCACGCCGCACATGATCGCCATCGGGTGCGCGTCACGCCGGAAACCGCGATAGAAGTTGGCCAGTTGTTCGTGCACCATCGTGTGGCGCGTGATCAGATATTTGAACTCGTCGTGCTGCTGCTGGCTGGGCAGATCGCCGTGCATCAACAGATAGGCGACTTCCAGAAAGCTGGACTTTTCGGCCAGCTGCTCGATCGGGTAGCCGCGGTGCAGCAGCACGCCCTGATCGCCATCGATGTAGGTGATCTTTGATTCGCAGCTGGCGGTGCTGGTGAAGCCGGGGTCATAGGTGAAGCGGCCGGTGTTGGCGTAAAGCTTGCGGATGTCGATGACCTCGGGGCCAACGCTGCCGGCGTGCACCGGATAGTCAGCGGCCTTGCCGTCGATGCTGATGTTGGCGCTGGTCATGCGGTCTTCCTCTTTCCTTGCCTCATCTCGCCAGAACGTCGTCGATCCGTCCAAGCACCTCGTCGCGGCCCAGCACTTCGAGCACCTCGAACAGGCCGGGCGATTGCGCCGAACCGGTCACGGCGGCCCGCAGTGGCTGGGCGATCTGGCCAAGCTTGACCCCTTCGCCTTCCGCCATCGCGCGCGCCGCCTGTTCCAGCGCGGCGGCCGTCCACTCTTCCTGGGCGGCCAATCGGTTCCGGGCGCCGTCAAGCAGACCCGGTGTCGCAGACGCTAGCAGCTTCAAGGCGGAGTCGTCCATGGGGATTGGGCGGTTGCGAAGCCAGAAAAGCGAACCCGCTGCCAAATCCTTGAGGTTGTTGGCGCGCTTCTTCATTTCGGGCATGGTGCGCTGCAAAAGCACGCGATCCGCATCGCCAAGTTCGCGACCCAATGCCGCGGCCACATCGGCCGCGATCAGCGCCACCAGCCGGGCATCATCGGCGGCACGCAGATAGTGCCCATTCAGATTTTCCAGCTTCTTCATGTCGAAGCGCGAAGGGGAACGGCCGACGCCATCCAGATCGAACCATGCGATGGCTTCGGCGCGGCTGATGATCTCGGCATCGCCGTGGCCCCAGCCCAGGCGCAGCAGATAGTTTTCCACCGCTTCCGGCAGCATGCCCAGTTCGTCGCGATAGGCGTCCACCCCCAGCGCGCCGTGCCGCTTCGACAATTTGGCGCCATCCGCGCCGTGGATCAGCGGGATATGGGCATAAACGGGTTCCGGCCAGCCAAGCGCGCGGATCAGCGCCAACTGGCGGAAGGCGTTGTTCAGGTGATCATCGCCGCGGATCACGTGGGTCACGCCCATGTCGAAATCATCGACCACCACGGCCAGCATGTAGGTGGGCGTGCCGTCGGAGCGCAGCAGCACGAAATCATCCAGCTCGGCATTGTTGACCGTCACCGGACCCTGCACCCGATCCTCGATGGTGACGCTGCCTTCACGCGGCGCCTTGAGGCGGATCACATGGGGCTGATCGGTCGGCCAGTCGGTGCGGTCGCGCCAGCGCCCGTCATAGCGCATCGGCTGCTTTGCCGCGCGTTGTTCCTCACGCAGGGCGGCCAGTTCCTCGGGCGTGGCATAGCAGCGATAGGCATGGCCGCGCTCAAGCAGCTGATGCGCCACCTCGGCATGGCGGGCGGCGCGGCTGAACTGATAGACGACATCGCCATCCCAGTTCAGATCCAGCCAGGTCATGCCATCGAGGATGGCGGCGATGGCGGCATCGGTGGAGCGGGCACGATCAGTGTCCTCGATCCGCAGCTTGAAGTCGCCGCCGTGGTGGCGGGCGAACAGCCAGTTGAACAGCGCGGTGCGGGCGCCGCCGATATGCAGGAACCCGGTGGGCGAGGGGGCAAAGCGGGTGACGACACGGGCTGGTGTGGTGCCGGTGGCAGGCGTGCTTGCGCTCATGCGCGTTTCATCCAATGCTTGTGTGTGCAGGGTCTTGCCGGGAGGGGCAGGCGAAATGTTGGCGGGTGGTTAGCAGAACGGGAACCTCCATTCAAACCGGTGACGCGGCAGCCCCCCCGGCGCGGCTGGCGGGCCTTTGGCGCGCATGGGCGGATGCAGAGCGCGATCGGCTGCCACTGTGGCTGCCGGTGGCGCTGGCCGCCGGCATCGCGCTGTGGTTCGCCTTGCCGTGGGTGCCGTGGCGGCTGGCGGCGGCGGCGGCATTGCTGGCGCTGGCCGCTGGCGCTGCGCTGGCCGGCTGGCGCTGGCCGGCGGGGCTGGCGCTGCTGGCGGTGCTGGGCATGGCGGCGGTGGAGCTGCGGATCGCCGGCAACGCGCATGGCGTGTTGCAGGAACGCCGGTTCGCACAGGTGACCGGCAAGCTGATCGGTGTGGAGCCGCAGCCGTTTGGCGGGCAGCGCCTGCTGATCGCGGCCCGGCCCGAAACACCATTGCCCGGCGGCATCGAACTGGTGCGCATCACCCTGCGCGGCGATTCGCCCCCGATGCCGGTGGGTGCCCGTGTTTCGGTGCGGGCGCTGCTGTCACCGCCCATGGGCGCGGCCGTGCCGGGCGGTTTCGATGTGGCGCGGCGGTTGTGGTTTGAAGGGATCGGCGCCACCGGCGTGGCGTTGGGGCCGGTGCAGCTGCTGGGTGCGCCGCCGCCTGGCCCCCGCCTGTGGCTGGAACAGCGCCGCGGCGATCTGCAGGCGCTCATCACCCGGCGGCTGCCCGGTGAAGCCGGCGCGGTGAGCGCGGCCTTCGTGACCGGGCGGCAGGGCGCCATCCCGCCGGCCACCGCCCAGGCCATGCGCGATGCCGGGCTGGCGCACCTGTTGTCCATTTCCGGCCTGCACATCGCGGTGGTGGTGGGCGGCGTGGCGCTGCTGGCGCGGATGCTGCTGGCGCTGTGGCCGTGGGCGGCGCTGCGGGTGCCGGTGCCCACCATTGCGCTGGGCATCGGTGCATTGGCCGGCATTGGCTACACTTTGCTGGCCGGTGCGCAGGTGCCCACGGTGCGCGCCGCCATCGGGGCCAGCATCGTGGTGCTGGGCATGATGCTGGGCCGGCAGGCGCTTTCCCTGCGGCTGCTGGCGGCGGCGGCCGTGCTGATCCTGGTGGTGCGACCCGAAGCGCTGCTGGGCGCCAGTTTCCAGATGAGCTTTGCCGCCGTGATCGGCATCGTCGCGCTGTATGAAAGCCGGCTTGGCCGCTGGCTGACAGCGGTGCGGGAGGACGAGCCGTGGTGGCAATGGCTGGCGCGCGGCGCGGCCTCGCTGCTGGCATCGGGGCTGGTGGCCGAACTGGCGCTTTCGGGCATCGGGCTTTACCATTTCGGGCGCAGCGGCCTTTATGGCATCATCGCCAACATCATCGCCATCCCCTTCACCAGCTTCGTGGTGATGCCTTCCCTGCTGCTGGCGCTGCTGGCCGAAGCGTTGGGGCTTGGCCAAATTGGCTTGGGCCTGTGGCCGCTGGCCGGCTGGGCGATGCAGCGGCTGATCGACATTGCCGACATCACTGCCGGTCTGCCCGGCGCGGTGTTCAGCAGCGCCGCCATCCCGCCGGCCGCCTTTGCGCTGGGGATCGCCGGCGGGCTGTGGCTGGCCCTGTGGCGCACGCGCGTGCGTTGGTGGGGGCTGGCACCGATTGTGGCTGCTGCGGTGCTGGCGGCGTTGGCACCCTTGCCCGATCTGATGATCAGCGGCGATGGCCGCCATGTCGCGGTGCGGCTGCCCGATGGCCGGCTGGCGCACAGCCGTGCCCGCGTCGGGCGGTTCCTGATCGAGAACTGGGCCGAAAGCGTGGGCGCCGATCCCGATGCGGCGCTGTGGTGGGGCGCGCTGCCGGGCGCCCGCTGTTCTGCAGATGTGTGCGTTGCCGATCTTGCGCGCGCTGGCCGGCGCTGGCGGCTGATGGCCACCACCAGCCGCGAGTTCATCGATCGCCCGTTGTTCGAGCCGGCCTGCGCCGCGGCCGACATCATCATATCGGATCGCCGACTGCCCGGATGGTGCCGGCCGCGCTGGCTGAAGCTGGATGCTGCCGCGCTGGCGCAAACGGGGGCGGTGACCATCCGCCTGGCCGATGGCGTCATGACCAGCGCTGCCGCCAGCGCCGGTGACCGCCCATGGCAGACCGGCCGCGTGTATCAGCGCCGGCCACCACGATCCTCCCGCAGCCGCCAGTTGCCAGCGGCGATTCCGGCGGCGCACAGTGGCAGCAGCAGGGGAGCCGCATGACCGACATCATCGACGCAAGCCGGCCGATCATCGATCCGCATCACCATCTGTGGGACATCAGGCGCACGCTGGCGCAGGTGCCGCCCGATCATGATTTCGTGCGGGCCATCGCTCGATCCCCGCTCTATCTGCTGCCGGAACTGCTCGCCGATATCGGTGCCGGCCACAATGTGGTGGCCACCGTGTTCGTCGAATGCGGCGCCTATTATCGCGCCGGGGCGGATGCGGCGCTGCGGCCGGTGGGTGAAACCGAATTCGTCAACGGCATCGCGGCAATGAGTGCTTCGGGCCTCTATGGCGCGGCGCGGGCCTGTGCCGGCATTGTGGCACATGCCGATCTCACGCTTGGGGCCGGCGTGCGGCCGGTGCTGGAAGCGCATCGCGCCGCCGCCCCTGAACGGCTGCGCGGCATCCGCCATTCGGTGGCGTGGGATGAAGATTCGGCGGTGCTGGGCTTCCTGCAGTCACCGCGGGCCGGGTTGTTGGCGGAACCGGCGTTCCGCACCGGCCTGGCCGAAGTGGCGGCGGCCGGGCTCAGCTATGATTGCTGGCTGCTGGCGCCCCAGTTGCCCGAACTGGTGGCGGTGGCGCAGGCGCTGCCCCAATTGCCAATCGTCTGCGATCATGTTGGCACGCCACTTGGCATCGGCACCTATCGGGGCCGGCGCGATGCCGGCTTTGCCGAATGGGCCGCCAACATCCGCGCACTGGCGGCCTGCCCGAATGTGGTGATGAAGCTGGGCGGACTGGCCATGCCGTTCGGCGGGTTTGGCAGCTTCATGGCCGAACCGATGGCGACGGCGCAGACTTTGGCGAGCGAGTGGCGCCCGTGGATTGAAACCTGCATCGCGGCCTTCGGTGCCGATCGCTGCATGTTCGAAAGCAATTTCCCTGTCGATCGCGGCACCTGCGATCATGCAACGCTGTGGAATGCCTTCAAGCTGATCAGCGCCGACGCCAGCGAGGACGAGAAAACGGCGCTGTTCAGCGGAACGGCGGCGCGCGTCTATCGCATCCCGATCTGACGCGTCGCCGCCTGTCGGTCAGTGATAGCGGCGCAGAAGTCCGGCCAGCTTGCCCTGGATGCGCACCTGATCGGGCCGATAGCGCTGTGGCTGGTGCGTGCTGTTGGCCGGATCAAGGCGCACCATGCCGCCTTCGCGGTGCAGATATTTCAGCGTCGCCTCGCTGTCGTCGATCAAGGCCACCACGATGTCACCATCCCGGGCCGTGTCGCAGCGGCGGATCAGGGCGTAATCGCCATCGAAGATGCCGGCCTCGATCATCGAATCGCCCGAGACTTCCAGCGCATAATGATCGCCGGGGCCAAGCAGGGCCGACGGCACCGCCAGCGAGCGATCACTTTCCAGCGCTTCCACCGGCAGGCCGGCGGCAATGCGGCCGTGCAGCGGCACCACCACCGTATCGTTGGCAGCCAGCATCGCCTGCGGCACCGGGCGGGCTGTCGATTGCGGTTCTGGCTGGCTGGACACCAAAGTGAGCGCCGGCCTTTCGGCCTTCAGCGCTTCGGGCAGGCGCAGCACTTCCAGCGCGCGGGCCCGGTTGGGCAGGCGGCGAATGAAGGCACGTTCTTCCAGCGCGTTGATCAGGCGATGCACACCGGATTTCGATTTCAGGTTCAGCGCCGCCTTCATCTCCTCGAACGAGGGGGAGACGCCATCGGCCTTCAGACGCTCATCAATGAAGATGAGCAATTCCTGCTGCTTCCTGGTGAGCATATCTTGGCCCTTCCACGTTACCCAAAACGGAACATGGAAGGAACATCTAGAAAACAGAGTGGAACATGTCAAGCGCGATGCAGGAAACCATTTCGCCCGCCGCTGCTGCCGGCGCGTGGGGTTCGCGGATGATCAGGAGATCGGCGCCCGCCAGTAGCCCCAGCAGCGCTGAATCCTGCCGCGCGAAGGCTTCCGCCTTGCCATCGACCCGCCGCGCCCGCAGGTGATCCCGGCGCGGGCCGTTGGCGGGCAGGGGCGTGGCCAGCGGTATCTGCTGCACCGGCAGATCATGCGGGCGCCCGGCCAGCCGCGCCACCAGCGGCACGGCAAACAGCAGCGCGGTGACGAAGGCGGATACAGGATTGCCCGGCAGCCCCAGCACGCGCCGGCCACCAAGCCGTCCGGCCAGCAGCGGCTTGCCCGGCTTCAGCGCGATCTTCCAGAAATCAAGTTCGGCGCCCAGCTGGCGCAGCACCGGCACCACCAGATCATGATCGCCCACCGATGCGCCCCCGATGGTGAGGATCAGATCGGCGTCGCTGTTTTCAAGGGCGGCGGCCAGCGCGTCGGCCCGATCAGGGATCAGGCCGGGATCCTCCACGTCCGCCCCGGCCCAGCGCAGCAGCGGTGCCAGCATGGCCGGGTTGGAGGAGACGATCTGGCCTGGCCCCGGCAGCACGCCTGGGAGCACCAGTTCATCGCCGGTGGCCATCAGCGTCACCCGCGGCCGGCGCACCACCGGCAATGCGCCGTGCCCGGCCGCTGCCGCCAGCCCCAGATGCGGCGGCGACAGCCTGGTGCCGGCGGCGATCAGCGTGTCGCCAGCCGAAAAATCCTGCCCGGACTTGCGGATATGGGCACCGATGCTGGACGGGCCTTCACCCGAAAGGCGGGCGATGTCGCCATCGCGCGTCACCTCTTCCTGCACCACGATCGTATCGGCGCCCGCCGGCAGCGGCGCGCCGGTGAAGATGCGCACCGCCTCGCCACCACCAAGCGTGCCGGGCCAGCCATGGCCGGCGGCGCTTTCCCCCACCACTCGCCACGGCTGGTGCAGATCGGCCCAGCGGATCGCATAGCCATCCATGGCGGCGGCCGCGAACGGCGGCTGGGTGAGGCGGGCCAGCACCGGTTCGGCAAGCACGCGCCCGGCGCATTGATCGATGGGCATGGTTTCGGCTGGCAGTGGCCCCACGCCGGCCAGCAGCCGCTCCAGCGCTGCCGCGAAGGGCAGCATGCCGGTCATGATGCGCTAAAGTCCCCAGACCGCCCGCCGGATTTCCTCAGCAGGCGGATGCCATCGATGCGCATGGTGCGGTCCAGCGCCTTGGCCATGTCGTAGACGGTGAGCAGCGCCGCGGAAACGGCGGTCAGCGCCTCCATCTCCACGCCGGTGCCATGGGTGGTGGCAACCGTGGCGGTGGCGCGAATGCATCCTGCCTCGATCGCCAGATCCACCGCCACCGCATCGATGGGCAGCGGGTGGCAGAGCGGGATGAGATCGGCGGTGCGCTTGGCCGCCATGATGCCGGCAATGCGCGCCGTGGCGAGCACGTCGCCCTTTTTCACGCTGGCCGTGGCGATGGCCTTCAGTGCCTCGGCGCCGACATGGATGAAGCCTTCGGCCGTGGCCTCGCGGCGGGTGGCGGGCTTGGCGCTGATGTCCACCATGCGGGCCGCGCCGGCATCATCGAGATGGGTGAGCTTCGTCACGCGGCAAGGCCGAGCAGGCTGCGCGTCGCGGCCGTCAAGTCGGCATGGCGCATCAGGCTTTCGCCCACCAGGAAGGTGCGAATGCCCACGCCGGCCAGCGCAGCCAGATCGGCATGGCTGGACAGGCCGGATTCGGCGACGAGCGTTCTGCCCCCACTCATGCTGGGCGTATCCGCCAGATCGAAGCTGGTCTGCAGGCTGACCTCCAGCGTTTTCAGATTGCGGTTGTTGATGCCGAGCAGCGGCGTTTTCAGCTCCAGTGCGCGGTCCCGCTCAGGGGCGTCGTGCACCTCGATCAGCACGTCCATGCCCCAGTCCATCGCCACCGCTTCCAGTTCGGCGGCCTGCGCGTCTGAAAGCGCGGCCATGATCAGCAGAATCGCATCGGCACCCAGCGCGCGGGCTTCGATCACCTGAAAGGGATCGACGATGAAATCCTTGCGGATCACCGGCAGGGCGCAGGCGGCGCGGGCCTGCACCAGATACTCATCCGCGCCCTGGAACCAGCGCTCTTCGGTCAGCACCGAAAGGCAGGTGGCGCCGCCGGCCTCATAGGCGCGGGCCAGTGCGACGGGATCGAAATCGGCGCGGATCAGGCCTTTCGACGGGCTGGCCTTCTTGCATTCGGCGATCAGCGCGAAGCGGCCAGCAGCATGGGCGGCATGGATGGCCGCGATGAACCCGCGCGGCGCATCGGCGGCGCGCGCGGCGGCTTCCACGTCGGCCAGGCTGCGCTCGGCCTTGCGGGCGGTGTAAATGTCGCGCTTGTGGGCGACGATGGTGGCCAATGTATCGGTCATCGAAAGGCAATCCAGCGGGCAAGGATATCAGCCGCAGCGCCGCTGTCGATGGCGGCGGCGGCTTCGGCGGCGGCGGCCGGCAGCGACAGGCCGGCGCGCACCACGGTGAGCGCAGCAGCAGCATTCAGCAGCACCATGTCCCGATAGGCGTCGCGCTGGCCGGCGAGCAGGGCGCGCAGGCGGTCTGCGTTGTATTCGGGCGAGCCGCCCCTGAGGCTTTCGTTCGGGTGGCGCGGCAGGCCGGCATCCTCCGGCACGATGGTGCGTGGCTTGAGCGTGCCATCGGCCAGCACCATCGCGGTGGTCTCGCCGGAAATCGCAACTTCATCAAAGCCCTCGCCATGCACCACCAGCGCGGCATGGCTGCCAAGGGCTTGCAGCGCCTGCGCCATCAGCGGCACTGGGCCGGGGGCGAAAACGCCCAGCAACTGCTGTTTCACGCCCGCCGGATTGCACAGCGGGCCCAGCAGGTTGAAGATGGTGCGCCGGCCAAGCGCCTTGCGCACCGGGGCAACGCGCGCCATCGCCGGATGGTGGCGGGCGGCGTGCAGGAAGGTGATGCCCACTCGTTCAAGGCACGGCCCCAGCCGATCCATCGGCAGTTCCGGCACGCCCAGCACCATCAGCACATCGGCCGCGCCACTGGTGGAGGAGGCGGCGCGGTTGCCATGCTTGGCCAGCTTCACGCCGCACGCCGCCACCACCAGCGACACGGCGGTGGAGATGTTGAGGCTGTGCATGCCATCGCCGCCGGTGCCGCACACGTCCAGCGCATTCGGCGCGGTGAAGGGCCGGATGGCGCGCGCCCTCAATGCGCGGGCGGCGGCGACCACTTCGCCCACCGTCTCGCCACGGCCTGCCAATGTGGTGAGGAAGGCCGCCAGCGCGTCGTCGCTCACCTTGCCGTCGAAGATGGCGGCAAAGGCGTCGGCCGCCGCGACATCATCCAGCGGGCAGGTGGGATCAGGCAGGGTGTTCATGCCGCCGCTGGCAGCCGGGGTGAAAGGCCAGCCAGCGCCATGAAGTTGGCCAGCAGGCGGTGGCCATGCTGGGTGGCGATGCTTTCCGGGTGGAACTGCACGCCGTGCATCGGCAGATCGCGGTGGTGCATGCCCATGATCAGATTGTTCGGGCTGCGGGCGTTGATCACCAGGCAATCGGGCAGGCCGGCTTCGCGCACCACCAGGCTGTGATAGCGTGTCGCCTCGAACGGGGAGGGGATGCCGGCAAACACGCCCGTTCCGTCGTGGGTGATGGCGCTCACCTTGCCGTGCATCACTTGCGGTGCGCGTTCCACGATGCCGCCGAACGCCTGCCCCAGCGACTGGTGGCCAAGGCACACGCCCAGCAGCGGGGTTTTCGTTTCGGCCGCCGCCATGATCAGCGGCAGGCAGATGCCGGCTTCGTTGGGCGTGCAGGGGCCGGGGGAGAGCAGGATGGCCTGCGGGCGCATGCCCATGGCATCCTGGGTGGTAAGCGCGTCGTTGCGCACCACCACCGTCTCGGCGCCCAGTTCGGCCAGATAATGGACGAGATTGAAGGTGAAGCTGTCGTAATTGTCGATGACAAGAATGGTCATTGGCCGAACCCCGGTTCGCCCGCCATCGTGATGGCTTCGCGTGCGGCCGCGATCAGCGCGCCGGCCTTGGCCTCGCATTCGCGCTGTTCATATTCGGCCTGGCTGTCGGCGACGATGCCGGCGCCGGCCTGCACGTGCATCACGCCATCCTTCACCACTGCGGTGCGCAGCACGATGCAGCTGTCCATGCCGCCATCAGGCGCGAAATAACCGACGCCGCCCGCGTAGGCGCCGCGTGCCGCGCCTTCCAGTTCGGCGATGATCTGCATGGCCCTCACCTTGGGCGCACCCGAAACGGTGCCGGCTGGAAAGCCCGCCAGCAGCGCGGCGACGGCATCCACCCCATCGGCAAGCCGGCCCTGCACGTTGGAAACGATGTGCATGACATGGCTGTAGAATTCGACGAAGAACCGGTCTGTCACCTTGACCGTGCCGGGCACCGACACGCGCGCCGTATCGTGCCGCCCCAGATCCAGCAGCATCAGATGTTCCGAAAGCTCCTTGGGATCGGCCAGCAGGCTTTCCCGGTTGGCGGCATCTTCGGCGGCATCCTTGCCGCGCGGGCGGGTGCCGGCGATCGGCCGGATCGTCACGTTGCCATCGCGGGCCCGCACCAGGATTTCCGGGGAGGAACCGACCAGCGCGAAACCCGGCAGATCGAGGAAATAGAGGAAGGGCGACGGGTTGATGCGCCTGAGCGCCCGATAGAGCGCAAAGGCCGGCAGCGGGAAATCCACGCTGAACCGCTGCGACAGCACGACCTGGAAGATGTCGCCGGCCAGAATATAGTCGCGCGCCTTGTCCACCATGGCGGCAAAGCGGTCACGCGGCGTGTGGTGGCGGATGGCAACATCGGGAAGAAGCGCCGGCGGCGCCGGGTTGACGGGCAGCGTCCGGGCCAGCCGGCGGGCGGCATCCTCGATGCGCTCGCACGCGGCGGTGTAGGCGGCATCGGGATCGGCCACGCCATCCGCTGGCGGGAAGATCGGCGCGACGATGAACAATTCGTCCTTCAACCGATCGAACACCAGCAGCAGGGTGGGGCGGACAAACACCATGTCGGGCAGGCCAAGCGGTGACGGGCCGGCATCGGGCACGCTGGGTTCGACGAGCCGCACCGTTTCATAACCCATGTAGCCCACCAGGCAGGCCAGCGCCGGCGGCAGTTCCGGCGGGACCTCGGCGCGGGCTTCGGCCACCAGCGCGCGCAGGGCAGCAAGCGTGTCGCCCGGCACCGGATTGAACGCCTCGCGATCCGTCTGCCAGCGCCGGTTGATTTCCGACGTCTGGCCGCGCGCCCGCCACACCAGATCGGGCGCCAGCCCCAGCAGCGAGTGCCGGCCGCGCACCTGCCCGCCTTCCACCGATTCCAGCAGGAACGCGCCAGAACCTTCGCTGCCCAGTTTCAGCATGGCCGATACCGGGGTTTCGGTATCGGCAACGATGCGCGTCCACAACAGTTGCGCGCGCCCGGCAGAAAGGGCGCCCACGGCAGTGGCGCGATCGGGCGCGATGCCGATCATGGCCTTATTCGGCGCCGTCGCCGGACAGGCGCTGGCGCACGCTGCGGATGGTCGCGGTGTTGCGATCGACGCCCACGGCCGCCATGCTGGCCTTGGCCAGGCCTTCCGCCATCTCGCCGGGCAGGCTGCTGCCCACCTCGCGGCGGCTGGCCTCGATCAGGCCGGGCTGGCTGGCGGGATCGCCCGGCACGATGCGATCGACATGGATCAGCACCCAGCCGCCGGGGCTGGCCAGCACCTGCGTTGCGCCAGCCGGCGCATCCAGGAACGCGCGGGCGACATCGGGCACCTGCTGCTGGCCCAGGATGTCGATGCGCCGGCCCTTCAATGGGCGCGGGCTGTCAAGGCCGGCATCGGCCACCGCCTTGGCGAACACGGTGCCCTTCTTCACGGCAGCCAGCACCGCGTCTGCCTTGACGCGGGCGGCCTTCATCGCCTTGTCCTGCGCGGCGCCGGCTTCGGCGAGCGGCTGCACCTCCTTTAAGGGCGGCGGCGCGGCCGGCACCACGGTGGTGGTTTCGATCACCACCAGTCGGCCATTGCCCAGATCCTCCACCACCGGGCCATCGGCCGGTTCATTGCGGAAGGCGCGCGCCGCCAGCTGGACAAGCGCTTCGGGCAGGGGCGGCTGGCCGGGGGTCTGGCCCTTGTCGGTCACCGGGGACTGGGTGGCGATGGTCAGCTTCAGTTCGCTGGCCAGATCGGCAAAGCTCTTGCCCGCCTCCACGCCGTCCTCGATGCGGGCGACAACATCGGCCACGGCATCCTCGATGGCGCGCTGCTTCAGTTCGGCCTCGATCGCCGGGCGCACCTGGGCCAGCGTCTTGCCGGCGCTGCCCACGCTCACGGCGCGCACGACGTGCCAGCCGAACTGGCTGCGGATCGGCGCACTGATGCCACCGGCCGGCAGCGCGAAGGCGGCCTTGGCCACTTCGGGGCTGGTCGCCTTGGCAAAGGCCGCCTCGCTCTGGCTGCCCAGCGCGATGTCGGCCACGTCGAACCCGGCAATGGCCTTGGCAGCGGCGGCAAAGCCATCCTTGGCAGCGGCGGCGGCCAGGGCCTTCGCCTTGGCTTCATCGGGCACCACCACCTGTTCCAGCACGCGGGTGGGGGA
>JALOSK010000013.1 GCA_025458465.1 Sandarakinorhabdus sp.
GGCGGCATCGCCGGGCTGGCCAGCCGGGATCTGCGGCTGGGGGTGATCGCCTCGTGGGAGGAGGGCGGCGACACGCGCTTTCCGGGCGGGCGCATCGCCGGCACCAGCTATCGCCGCGGCGTCTATGGCGTTCACGCCGGGGTGCGCGCCGGGCCGGGCACGGTTTCCTTCGAATATCGCCGGCAGGAAACCGGCACCTCCGGCAACCCGCCGTTCGCCATGGACATCATCTATTTCCACACCGATTTCGCCCGGCTGGGGTTCGAAGGTGATGTGGCAGATGGCGTGCAGCTGGCCGTCCATGCCGATCATACCGCCGTGCGCCACCGCATGAACAATTTCACCCTGCGCCCGGCCCCGGCCACCGCGATGCGGCGCGAAACCGACACCTATGCCAACACGCTGGGCGCCGATCTGTCGCTGCGCTTCGGCAGCGAACGGCGCCACCTGCGCATTGGCGCCGATCTGCAGCAGGTGGACAATGGCTATGTGATCACCAACCCGGCGATGCCGGCCTTCTTCGTCCACGCGCTGGACAATGGCCGGCGTGAACGCATCGCGGGCTTTGCCGAATGGCGCACCGGCGCCGGCCCCGTCGAGGCGGAACTGGGCCTGCGGGTGGACCAGCACCGCGCGAGCGTCGCCGCGCCGCGCCTTGGCCCCGGCGTGCCGGCTGGCCCGGCCAATCTGGCCCGCGCCTTTGCGGGTGGCCTGCGTGACTGGCAGGGCACCACCGTGGATGCCGCGCTTCGCCTTTGGGCCGAAACCGGCGCCATCACCCCGCGCCTGACGCTGGCCCGCAAGACCCGCGTGCCCAGCCTGATCGAGCGATTTTCCTGGCTGCCCACCGAAGCCAGCGGCGGGCTGGCCGATGGCAACATCTATGTCGGCGATCCCGGCCTGAAACCGGAAACCGCCTGGATCGCCGAGCTTGGCTTCGACTGGCAATCATCCACCGCCTATGCCCGCCCGGTTGTCTATTACCGGCGGGTCGATGATTTCATCCAGGGCGTGCCGTTCGACGCCACCCCCGGCATCATCAACAGCCCGGTGGAGATGGTGTCGGCTGCCAATGGTGATGCAACGCCGCTGCGCTTTGCCAATGTCGATGCCGAACTCTGGGGTGCAGACATTGCGTTCGGCACGCGCATCGCCGGGCCGCTGCGGCTGGACGGGGTGGCCAGTTACGTGCGCGGGCGCCGCCGCGACGTGGCAGACAATCTCTATCGCATCGCGCCCCCCAATGGCCGGCTGGCGCTGGCCTGGGATGCGACAGACTGGATGGTCGCGATCGAGGTGCAGGGCTTTGCCGCGCAGACCAATGTTTCCACCACCAACAGCGAGGCGACAACGCGCGGCTATCTGCTCGCCAGCCTGACCGGCAACTGGCTGATCCGCGATGGCCTGCGCATCGATGCCGGCATCGAAAACCTGTTCGACCGCCAGTATCTGGAGCATCTGGCGGGATACAACCGCATTGCCGGATCGGATGTGCCGGTGGGCGCGCGCCTGCCGGGGCCGGGACGTTCGGCGTTCATCCGGCTGCGCTGGGCGCTGAACTGACGCGCCGGATCGGAGCCGCGCGCCGGCGTCGCTTCAGCCTTTGCCGGCCGGCGCCAGCAGGGCGGGCGGCGCCGGCCGCGACACCACTTCGCGCAGGCTGAACAACGAGTGCATGCGCGCCACCGACGGCAGCTCGGCCAGTTCCTCGCGGTGGATGCGCGCGAAATCGGCCAGATCGCGGGCGCGCAGCGTCACCAGATAATCCTCGCTGCCCGACAACAGGTGACAGCTGGTGACGGACGGGCACCGCGCCACCGCCGCCTCGAAGGCGTCGAGTGCATCCTGGCTCTGCCGGTCAAGCTGGATCAGCACCATCACCAGCGTGCCATGGCCAAGGCGCTGGAAATCCAGCTGCGCGCCATAACCGCGGATGAAGCCGCTTTCCTCCAGCAGGCGCTGGCGACGGCCCGCCGCAGGGCCGGAGAGGCGCGCCGCCTCGCCCAGTTCGGCCTGCGTGGCACGGCCATCAACCAGCAGACGCGACAGGATGGCAAGATCGAATTGATCGAGCATGATGCGTTTTGAAAGCTTTCGGGCGGATATGTTTTCAGATTGATCACTTTTCCGCGCAAAATACCCCTATTGCAATCAGATTTTGCACAGATGCTTGCGTAAAATCCTCGCAAGACTGGGCCAGAGAATTGGGGAGATTGTCATGCTGATCGGGGTGCCGAAAGAGATCAAGCCGCAGGAAGGCCGGGTTGGCCTGACGCCGGAGGCCGTGCAGGAATATGTGGCGCATGGCCATGACGTGATGGTGCAAACCGGTGCCGGTGCGGGCATCGGCGCCGATGATGATGCCTATCGCGCCGCCGGCGCCCGCATCGCGCCCGATGCCGCCAGCATTTTCGCGGTTGCCGGCATGATCGTGAAGGTGAAGGAACCGCAGCCGGCCGAATGGACGATGCTGCGCGCCGGCCAGATATTGTTCACCTATCTGCACCTTGCGCCCGATCCGGCGCAGACGCGGGGCCTGCTGGCCAGCGGCGTGACCGCGGTGGCGTATGAGATGGTGGGCGATGGCCACGGCCTGCCGCTGCTGACCCCGATGAGCGAAGTGGCCGGCCGGCTGGCCATCGAGGCCGCAGCCATTGCCTCGCGCGGGCACATGGGCGGCAAGGGCCTGTTGCTGGGCGGGGTTCCCGGCGTGGCGCCGGCGCGCGTCGTGGTGCTGGGTGGCGGGGTGGTGGGCACCCATGCGGCGCGCATGGCCGTTGGCCTGGGCGCCGAAGTGACCATCCTTGATCGGGCGCTGCCGCGCCTGCGCCAGCTGGACGAGCTGTTCCAGGGCCGGGTGCGCACCCGCTATTCCAGCCGCGCCGCCATCGAGGCGGAAATCCGCGCTGCCGATGTGGTGGTTGGCGCCGTGCTGGTGCCGGGTGCCGCGGCGCCGCGGTTGATCACCCGCCAGATGCTGGCGCTGATGGCGCCGGGCACCGTGCTGGTGGACGTTGCCATCGATCAGGGCGGCTGCTTTGAAACCAGCCGGCCGACAACCCACGAGGCGCCCACCTATGTCGTGGATGGCATCATCCATTATTGCGTGGCCAACATGCCGGGCGCGGTGCCGCGCACATCATCCCAGGCGCTGAACAATGCCACGCTGCCCTATGGCCTGGCGCTGGCCGATGGCGGGCTGGCGGCCATCGCGGCCTCGCCCGCGCTGCTGGCCGGCCTGTCGGTGCATCGCGGCCATCTGACCAGCGCACCGGTGGCCGAAGCCCTGGCCCTGCCGTTCACGCCGCCACAGGACGCGCTGGCGCTTTAATCGGGGATCGGCGGGCGCGCGAACAGGGCCTGGGCCATGGTTTCGTCGCCCGTCATCTCGTACCGGATCAGCGCCATGGGGATGCGGCCACGGCGGATGAAATCGTCGTGGAAGGCCTTCAGATCGAAGCGGTCGCCCAGTTGCCGGCGGCGCGCGGCCAGCAATTCCCACATCTGCACATTGCCCATCGTGTATTCGAGGCCGTGGCCCGGCAGCGCGCGGATATGGGCATATTTGCGCGCCACGTCGGCATCAAGGAACGGCGTCACCTGCTGCCACCAGTCGGCGGTTTCGGTGGCGGTCAATTCGTTGCGCTGGTTGCGGATGTCGCCCACGCTGCGCGCCGCCCGCCAAAGGCCGAAGATGTAGATCAGTTCCTTCACGCGCGGCCGATCATCGAAGAAGCCCGCCTGCAGCGCAGCTTCCTCCAGATAGACCGCCCAGCCCTGCCAGCGCGCGCCGTCGTTCACGGCGCGGCGGATCGGATTGGGATGGGCATTGGCCAGCATCAGATCCATGCGGTGGCCGGGGATCACGGCATGCAGGTGATCGGGCGAGGGATCGCGAAACTGCACCTGTTCCCAGAAATTGGGCGGCGTTGGCCGGCGCACGAAGGGCACGTTGTACGGCTCGGCATAGGGGGGCACCACCATGCCGGCCAGGGTCTTCGGGATGGCCGGCGGGATGGTCATGAAGCCGCCTTCAAGAAAGCGCCGCACACGGGCATCGGTGTCGGCCACGCGCGCCTTGTAGTCGGCATCGTTGCTGGCCATTTCCAGCTTTGACAGTGCCTTGCTGCGATGCTCGGCGATGGCGGTGAAGGCCATCATGCGATCAAGCTCGCGCTGGCTGATGGCAAGGGCGGCGGCGCTGTCCCACGGCATCTGCAGGGCGTGGCGCAGATACCAGTCAAGCCGCGCGGTGCCGACGCCGGCGCGCGCCGTGATGCGCGGCTGCCGTTCGACCAGCCAGCCACGATAATCCTCCAGCGCCGCCAGTGCCGCATCGATGGCGGGCAGCAGATTGGGCTGCCGGGCTTGCGCCCGCGTCCGCAGATCGCGGAACCAGCCGATCACGCCGGCCGGTGCGACGGTCCGCGCCGGATAGCCATCCTCCACCCCGTCGGACTGGGTGAGCGAACGGATGGCAAGATCGACATGATCGCGCGCCATGTCGTCCAGCGTGACGCGTGAACCAGCAAGGATGGCGGGCACGCCAGCCAACCGCGACGCGAGGCCAGGATCGGGCAATTCGGCAAAGGCCATGCGCTGCAGGGGCTCCAGATAGAAGCCGGGATCGCGCGCCCACGGCCGTGTCACCTTCAGCAGGAATTCGGCGCGATCCAGTTCCGAACGCACCACCAGCCAATCCACCTTGGCCTCGCGCGGCCAGGTGGCGACAGGCAGGGCGGCATGGCGTTGCTGAAGGGCGGCCAGCGCCGCCAGTCGGCGATCCATGGCGGCCTTGCCATAGTCGCCCGACAGACCGCGCTGCCAGGCCTGGAATTCGCCGAACAATGCCAGCAGGGCGGCCTGCGGCTGGGCCGCCTTGTCTGCCGCAGGTGGTGATGGTTGCGCGGTGGCGACAGCTGGCAGCGCCAGCAACATCGCCAGGGCCAGTGTGGTGAAGCGCCGTGCCATGATTTCGTCCTCCCCCGTTTTGCGGCAGCATATCGCGCAGATGGCCACAATGCGAACATTTGTTCGCAAATGGCCATTTTCGGCTTTGCGGCTGGCCGTGGATGTGCCAGCAAGGGCCCATGCTGACGGATCTGACTGGCAAGACGGTGCTGCTCACGGGCGCATCCAAGGGGATTGGCGCAGCCACCGCCGCCGTGCTCGGCGCTGCCGGGGCCCATCTGATCGCCCATTATGGCAGTGATCGCGCCGGGGCAGAGGCCGCAACCGCCGCCATCCCGCCGGAACGCTGCCGCCTGATCGGGGCCGATCTGGCCGATCTGGATGCGGTGGAACGCCTGTGGGACGAGGCCGTGGCGTGGCGCGGGCGCGTTGACGTGCTGGTCAACAATGCGGCGGTGATGGATTTTTCCGGCGGCATCGATGCCCCGCTGGAGGAATGGGACGCGGTGTGGGAACGCGCCCTGCAGGTGAATGTGAAGGCGCCGGCCCGGCTGATGCGCCGCGCCGTGCAGCATTATCTGGCCCGGGGTGGCGGCAGCATCATCACCATCAGCAGCTGGGCCGCCCAGCGCGGCGTGAGCAACCCGGCCACCATTGCCTATGGCGCGTCCAAGGCAGCGGTGCGTTCGGCCACACAATCCATCGCCCGCACCTATGCCAAGGCCGGGATCATGGCCTACATCGTCGCCCCCGGCGTGGTGCGCACACGGCTGTCCGAACAATTCGCCGCCACGCAGGGTGGGGAGGCCATCGTCTCTGCCGGCCTTGCCAGCGGTGAATGGGTGACGCCCGATGAACTGGGCCGGCTGGTGGCCTTCATCGCCACTGGCGCGGTGCCGCAGCTTTCGGGCGGCACCATCGATGTCAACGGCGCTTCCTACATCCGCTGATGCGCGTTGATCTGCCCGGGATCGATCGCAGCGGGACCGGCTTCCACTTCCGGTTTGCCGGCCGGCCGGTGCAGGCCTTTGCCGGCGAAAGCCTGGCCGCCGCGTTGACCGCTTCTGGCGAGCTTGTGACACGCACCACGGCGGCCGGAGACGGACGCGGCATCTTCTGCGGCATGGGCGTGTGCGGGGAATGTGCCGTGCTGGTGGATGGCGAGATGCGCCGCGCCTGCATGACCGCCGCAGCGCCCGATCTGGCCGTGGAACCCGCCCCGGCCCTGGCCCAGCCGCATGTGAGGGAGGCGGGTGAAGCCCATGCCCTTGCTTGTGATCTGCTGGTGATCGGCGCTGGCCCGGCCGGGCTGGCCGCCGCCGAGGCAGGCCGGGCGGCCGGGCTGGACGTGGTGCTGATCGACGAGCGTTCGCAGCCGGGCGGGCAGTATTTCAAGCAGCCGGGCAAGGGCTTTGCCGTGGATGCCGGCCGCATCGATGCCCAGTTTGCCGAGGGCCGGGCGCTGGCGGCGCGGGTGGCCGCATCGGGCGCCAGGCTGCTGGCCGGCACGCTGGCATGGTCGGCCCGGCAGGAGGCCGGCGCCGTGCTGATCGATGCACAGGGGCCAGACGGGGCAATCAGCATCCGCGCCCGCCGGCTGGTGATTGCCGCCGGGGCCATGGAAAAGCCGTGGCCGATGCCGGGCTGGACCTTGCCCGGCGTGATGACAACCGGCGCCGGCCAGACGCTGCTGCGGGCCGGCCTGGTGGCCCCCGGCGCCCGGGTGCTGGTGGCCGGCAACGGCCCGCTCAACCTGCAGCTTGCCGATGAACTGGTGCGGGCTGGTGTGCGCGTGGTGGCGGTGGCCGAACAGGCGCCGCGGCCCGGCCCGGCGCATCTGGGCGCGGTGGCGGCCATGCTGATGGGCCATCCGGCGCTGGTGGCGGCCGGGGCTGTGCAACTGGCGCGGCTGGCGCGGGCCGGGGTGCCGGTGCGCCATGGCCATGTCGTCACACAGGCTGCAGGCGATGGCCGGGTGGAGCGGGCGATGATCGCGCCAGTTGGCCGCGATGGGCGGCTGGGCGAAGGCCAATGGCTGGAGATTGACGCGCTGTGCATCGGCGCCGGGTTCCAGCCGCAGGCGGAAATCGCCCGGCTGCTGGGCTGTGCGCTGGCGTGGCGCGACGGCGGCCCGGTGGTTGTGCGGGATGATGATGGCCGCACCAGCGTGGATGCGGTGTTCGTGGCCGGCGATGGTGGCGGGCTGGGCGGGGCGCGGGCGGCGCTGGCGCAGGGCTGGCTGGCCGGCGCGGCAGCAGCGCGTGATCTGCTGGGCAGCCTGCCGGCGCCGCTGCTGGGCGAAATGGCCCGCCGGCAGGCGGCATTGGCCCGCGCCCGGCGTTTCCAGTCCGGCCTTTGGCGGCTGTTCGCGCCCGTCCCGCTGGCGGTGCCCCTCGCCACCGCCGATACAGTGCTGTGCCGCTGCGAAGGCGTGCGCTTTGGCGCGGTCGATGCACTGATCACGGCCGGCAACAGCGATCCCGGCAGCATCAAGCGGGCGACCCGGCTGGGCATGGGCCGCTGCCAGGGCCGCTATTGCGGGCCGTTGCTGGCAGCACGGCTGGCCCAGCAGGCCGGGCGCCCGGCCACCGCCGATGATCTGTTCGCGCCGCGCCCGCCGTTCAAGCCAACAACGCTTGCGGCCATCGCGGCGGCCGCGAAATGATCCGGCTGCTGGCCTTGCTGTGGCTGCTGCTCGCAGCCCCGCTGCTTGCGCGTGATCTGGCCGAGATCCGGGCCAGCGGCACGCTCAAGGTGGGCGTCAATCCCAACTTCCCGCCGATGTCCAGCTATGGCCCCGGCGGCGTGTTGCAGGGTTTCGATGTGGCGGTGGCGCAGGAACTGGGCCGCCGACTGGGCGTGAAGGTGGAACTGGTGCCCACCGAGGCCGCCAGCCGCGTGCCGTTCCTGGTCTCTGGCCGCATCGATCTGTCGCTCGGCGCGCTCACCATCACGCCGGAACGCCGGGCGCTCATCGATTTTTCGGTGCCGCTGCATTCGGAATCGATGGGCGTGATCACCACCGATCGTGTGTCTGCCGCGCGCTGGCAGGAGCTTGATCGCCCCGGCATCACGCTGGTCAACATGCGGGGCAACCAATCGGTTTCCGTGCTGGAAGAGCTGTTGCCGCGCCCGCGCCGCCTGCTGGTGGACGGCAATGCCGATACCATCCGCGCGATTGCGCAGGGGCGCGCCGATGCGCTGGTGGAAAATGTCGATTTCTTCATCGGCTTCACGAAGAATTATCCCGATGTGCGCTGGCGCGTGCTGCCCGATCCGATCTTCACCGCCTGGTGCGGCGTGGGGCTGGCCAAGGGCAATGAGCCGCTGCGCGCCGCGGTCGATACGGCGCTGATCGCCATGCACCAGGATGGCACGGTGAACCGGCTGTGGCAGGCGGCCTATGGTGCGGCGATGACGGTGCCGGTGGGCGCCGAACAGTTGCAGCGTGCGGCCTCCAGTGGTGCCGGCGGCTATCGCTTCGATTGGCAGCCGGTGCTGGCGGCGCTGCCCTATCTGGCCGGCGGCGCGCTCATCAGCCTGCAGATCGCCCTGGTGGCCTTTGCGGCGGGTAGCATCATCGGGCTGGCGGCGGCGCTGGCGCGGCTGCATGGCCCATCCTGGGCGGCGCGCACGGCGGGTTTCTATGTGGGGGCGATCACCAACACGCCGGCGCTGGTGCAGATCTTCCTGCTTTATTACGCGCTGCCGGAAGTGGGCATCATGCTGCCCGGCATCGTGGCGGTGATGCTGGGCCTCACCCTCAATGCCGGCGGCTATCTGGCCGACATATTGCGCGCCGGTATCCAGTCCGTCCGCCCGTCAGAGATGGAGGCGGCCGACGTTCTGGGCCTGTCGCGGCTGGACAAGCTGCGCCATGTCATGCTGCCGCACATCGTGGCCACCGTGTATCGCCCGCTGGCCAATTTCTTCATCGTGCTGGTGCTGGGCAGCTCGATGGCGGCGCTGTTCGGCGTGGAGGAACTCACCGGCCGTGCCATCAACATCTCCACCGCCAATCTGCGCACCATCGAGACCTTTGCGGTCACCGGCCTCATCTACATCGCGCTCACCCTCATCGCGTCGGCCCTGCTGGCGCTGGCCGGGCGGCAGTTGTTCCGGGTGCGGGCATGAACGGGGCCGCCGAATTCTTCACCACCGACACTGCCGCCTTCCTGGCCGGCGCGCTGGGGCGCACCTTGTGGATGACGCTGCTGGGCTGCACGCTGGGCTTCCTGCTGGGCGGCGTGCTGGCGCTGGTGCGGCGCACGCGGCAACCGCTGCTCGCCCCGGCGCGGCTGCTGGCCGGCCTTTATGTCGAAACCTTCCGGCGGCTGCCGTTCCTGGTGATCCTGATCCTGGTGCTGTTCTCGGTACAGGCGGTGGCGCCGGGCCTGTCGCTGCTGGGCATCGCCACCATCGCCGTCACGCTGGCAGCCACCGCCTATCTGGCAGAGATCATCCGCGCCGGGCTGGATGCGGTGCCGCGCCCGCAGGTGGAAGGCGCCGAGGTTCTGGGCCTTTCCGCGCTCGACCGGCTGCGCTTCGTGGTGCTGCCGCAGGCCTGGGGGGTGATCCTGCCGCCGGCCGCCGCCTTCATGGTGATGTTCGTGAAGGATACCGCACTGGCCAGCCACCTTGGCGTCGTGGAGCTGGCCTTTGCCGGCAAGATCCTTGTGAACAAGGGGTTTTCCCCCACGCTGGGCTTTGGGGCCGTGCTGGTTCTCTATGCCCTTGTCAGCTGGCCGCTGGGCCGCGCCGCCGCACATCTGGAGAAGAAACTTGTCGCTCCTCGACATCGCTGAGCTCTCCGCCGGCTATGGCGGCAACACCATCCTGGATGGCGTGTCGCTCACCGCCGAACGCGGCGACATCGTCAGCCTGATCGGGCCATCGGGATCGGGCAAGTCCACCCTGCTGCGCGTGTTGATCGGCCTCACGCCTCCCACCGGCGGTACGGTGCGCATCGATGGCGCGGCGGTGGACTATGCCGACAGTGCGGCCCTGAAGGCGCTCCGGCGGCGGATGAGCATCGTGTTCCAGCAGTTCAACCTGTTCCAGAACATGACCGCGCTCGACAATCTGACACTGGCGCCGGTCCGCACGCTGGGGGTGGCGCGCGCCGAGGCCGAGGCGCGCGGGTGTGACCTGCTGGCCAAGGTGGGCCTGGCCGACAAGGCGGGGGCCTATCCGGCGCAATTGTCGGGCGGGCAGCAGCAGCGCGTGGCGATCGCGCGGGCGCTGGCGATGCAGCCCGAGATCCTGCTGCTGGACGAAGTGACCTCGGCGCTTGATCCCGAACGGGTAGGCGAAGTGCTGGACACGATCCGCACGCTGGCCGAGACCGGCATCACCATGCTGCTGGTGAGCCACGAGATGGGCTTCGTGCGCGAGATTTCGACCAAGGTGGTGATGATGGACGCCGGCCGCGTGGTGGAAGCGGGGCCGCCGGCCAGCATCTTCGAGTCCCCGCGCGAGACGCGGACCCGAAGCTTCATGCAGGCGATCATCCGCCACTAGGGAGGCGCGCGACACATGGACAACACTGGAGGCCGACTGGCAGGCAAGCAGGCGTTCATCACGGCAGCCGGGGCCGGCATCGGCCGGGCCACCGCGCTGGCCTTCGCGCGGGAAGGCGCGCAGGTGATGGCCACCGACATCGATACGCCGGCGCTGGCCAGCCTGAAGGCCGAGGCCCCGTCGATCCAGACCGCGCAACTGGACGTGCGGGACGCGGCGGCCGTGGCGGCGGCGCTGGCCGGCACGGCGCCCGATGTGCTGTTCAACTGCGCCGGCTTCGTGCACCAGGGCAATATCCTGGAACTCAGCGACGCGGACTGGGCCTTTACCTGGGATCTGAACGTGACGGCGATGATGCGCAGCATCCGCGCCGCGCTGCCGGGGATGCTGGCGCGCGGCAGCGGCACCATCATCAACATCGCGTCGGTCGCCTCCTCCATCAAGGCCTGGCCGAACCGCTGTGCCTATGGCGTGACCAAGGCGGCGGTGATCGGCCTCACCAAGTCGGTTGCGGCCGATTTCGCCGGGCGCGGCATCAGGGCCCATGCCATCTGCCCCGGCCCCATCGAGACACCGTCGCTGCTGGCCCGCATGAACGCCCAGCCCGATCCGTCCGCCACGCGCGCCGCGTTCATCGCCGGCCAGCCGATGGGGCGGCTGGGCCGGGCGGAGGAGGTGGCGGCGCTGGCGGTCTATCTGGCGTCGGACGAGGCAAGTTACACCACCGGCCAGACCCACATCATCGACGGCGGCTGGTCCGGTTAGGGACGTTTGGGCGCAAAGCTGTCCGGGGGCAGATCGAAGAAGGGCGGGCGGCCCAGGATCCGATCGGCCGTCAGCCGGGCCGCCGCCGGGCCACCGGTGAAGCCCATCCACGGCACGAAGCAGACATGGGCATCGGGATGATCGGGCAGCGGGCCGATGATCGGCAGCCAATCATCGGTACCGTTCACGAAGGCGGCCCAGCTGCGCACCAGGTTCAGGCTGCCCAGCGCCGGCACCATGTCGAGCGCCACCTTGAGATTGGCGGCCAGATTGGCGGGATCGACCTGTGGGCGCCCCTGTTCATCCAGCCGCGCATCCCAGCCGCCGCCGATCAGCAAACTGCCATTCTTCGCCTGCTTGAGGGTAAGCTTCTGGCTGGCGCAATAGACAAGATGTGGCACCAGCGGCGCGGCCGGTTCGGTCACACTCACCTGGATGGCCACGGCATCGATGGCCAGCGGCGTGCCCAGCTGGGCGGCCAGCCGCCCGCTTTCGGAACCCGCCGCAATCACGATGCGCGGCGCGCGCCAGCGCTGATTGCCGGCCGCAACGACATAGGTGCCGCCGTCTGCCGCGATGCTGGCCGGGCCGGCGCCGCTGATGATCGTCACCCCGGCGGCGCGGGCGGCTGCGGCATAGGCGGGCGCCACCAGCAGCGGGTTGGCCTTGCCCTCGATGCCGGCAAAGGCGCCGCCGACCGCCCTTTCGGACAGATAGGGGGCCAGATCGCGCAAGGCCTTGCGGCCAATCAGATCAACGCCCAGCCCGGCCTCGCGCTCGATGGCGGCCTTGGTCTCGATCTCGGCCATTTCCGCCTCGTTCACCGCCACGAGGAGCCCGCCGCCAAAGCGGATATCAAGATCCGCACCCAGATCGGCCTCAAGCCGTTGCCACAGGCCGATCGAGGCGATGAACAGCCGGATCGCCGGCTGGAAGCGCCGGGCCCAATCGGCCCCAAGCGTGCGGAACGGATCGTGCGGGATCTGCGCGTGCAGGCTGCCGGCATTGGCCGAAGAGGCCTGCGCGCCCGGCACGCCGGCCTCCACCAGCGTCACCGCCATGCCGCCCCGCGCCAGGTCCAGCGCAGTGGCGAGGCCGGCGATGCCGCCGCCAACAATGATAACGTCTGCGTGCATCACCGGTTGTTCTGCTTCCTTGTGCCCCATGGCTTGCCACGGCTAAAGTGGGCGCTATGCTGACATTTGTTCGCATTTCGCATATTCTGGGCACCAACAACAGCATCAACCGGGGCTAAAATCGCATCAACTCGAAGGGGCGATGCGCCTTCCATCCAGCAAAAGGCAGGTTCATGACAGTGGAATTCCGGGGCAGCCATACCGTGGCCGTGACGCCGTTCAACAATGATGGCAGCGATATCGATATCGGCCGTCTGAACGCCTTCCTTGATTGGCAGGTGGAATGCGGGGTGCCGGGCGTGATCATGCTGGGCACCACCGGTGAATTCCTCACCATCAGCGATGATGAACGCCGCCGGCTGGTGGAAGCGACCGTGCGCCATGCCGCCGGCCGCTATCAGGTGATGGTGGGCACGATGAACGCCTATACCCCCAACGCCGTGCGCTACAGCCGCGAGGCACAGGATCTGGGCGCCGATGGCCTGATGATCATCCCGCCTTATTACTACACCCCCACCGACGACGAGATCTTCGAATATTACCGCGCCATCTGCGAGGCGGTTTCGATCCCGATCATGCTCTACAACAACCCGGTGACATCGAACCGCGACATGTCGGCGGCGCTGGTGGCACGGTTGACATCGGCCTTCGAACAGGCCCGCTACATCAAGGAAGCCAGCATGGACGTGGCCCGCGTCTATGACATCGTGGAGGCCACGGGCGGCGTGATGAACGTGTTCGCCGGGGAGCGCCCGGTGGAAAGCTTCCTGCTGGGCGCGGTGGGCTATGTGAACCCCTATGGCAATTATCTGCCCTATCAGACGCGGCGGATGTGGGATCTGCTGGTGGAAGGCCGCGTGCACGATGCCGCGCACATCCAGGCGCTGGTCCACAAGTTCGACAAGATCATTGCCGAAGGCCACCCCACCTATGGCCACCAATGCTATTCCAAGGCGCTGGCCGGCGCGCGCGGCTATCCGGTGGGCGATGTGCGCGCACCGCTGACCAAGTTTGCCAGCCTGGGCGAGGAAGGCCGCACCAAGCTGAAGCAGATCCTGGGCGTGTTCGACGAGATTGATGCCCTGATGGCCGATATCGATGGCCGCAGCATCGATAGCCACGCCCACCGCGCGCACGCGGCCTGACACATGTCCGATATTGCCCTGTTCACGCCGCTGACCATCCGCGGCGTCACCTTCCGCAATCGCGTGGTGCTGGCCCCGATGTGCCAGTATCGCGCGATCGATGGCGTGGCGCAGCGCTGGCATCGCAGCCACCATGGCCGGCTGGCGCTGGGCGGGCTGGGCGGCGCGCTGCTGGAAGCCACCGCCGTGGCACCCGAAGGCCGCATCACGCCGGGCTGCCTTGGCATCTGGACGGATGATCATCTGCCCGGTCTGCAGGAACTGGTGGCCATCTATCATGATGAAGGCGTGCCGGTGGGCATCCAGCTTGCCCATGCCGGCCGCAAGGCGTCGGCCGCGACGCCGTTCGAAGGCGCGCAGCCGCTGCCGGCCGGGGATCCGCGTGGCTGGCAGAGCGTGGCGCCCAGCGCGATCCCGTTCGGCCCCGGCTGGCAGACGCCGCGCGCGCTGGACGAGGCGGGCATTGCCGAGGTGATCGAACAATTTGCCGCTGCTGCCCGCCGCGCCGTGGCCGCCGGCTTCGATTTCGTCGAGGTGCACGGTGCCCATGGCTATCTGATCAACAGCTTCATCTCGCCGATCAGCAACCAGCGGGATGATGGCTGGGGCGGCGAAAACCGCTTCCGGCTGGCCGTCGAGATCACCCGCGCCGTGCGTGCCGCGGTGGGCGAGGCAATGCCGGTGTTCTACCGCACCTCCAGCGTGGACGGTGCCGACGGCGGCATCACCATGGCGGACACGGTGGCACTGGCCGCCGCGCTGAAGGCCGCCGGAGCGGACGTGATCGATTGTTCAACCGGCGGCGTGCTTGGCCCATCCGGGGTCGCCTCCGTGCCGCCATCGCCGGGCTATCTGGTGCCCTATGCGGCGCAGGTTCGGCGCGAGGCCGGGGTGGCGAGCATGGCCGTCGGCCTGATCATGGACGGCGCCCTCGCCAACCGCATCATCACCGATGGCGAGGCCGATCTGGTGGCGGTGGGCCGGCAGTTGCTGGCCGATTCCGCCTTCGTCCACCGCGCCGCGCAGGAACTGGGCCATCCGCAGCCGCACCGGCTGCTGCCGCAGGGCCTGGGCTTCTGGCTGGAACGGCGCAAGTTCAGCTGAGGATCAGGGGTTTGCCACGGGGATGGGGGGTGCCTGCCACATCCCCTTCACCTGATCATCGTTGCCGGTCATCTCCCAGCGCACCAGCGTGATCGGCATGATGCCGCTGGCGATGAAGCGATCATGGAAGCGGCCCAGATCGAAGTTGCGGCCTTCCTTCAGCGCCACTTCGGCCAGAAGCTGTTCCAGCTGCATCTTGCCGAAATAATAATTGATGCCCAGCCCCGGCTGCCGAAGATAGAGCGCCATGTCATACAGCGCGGTGTCGTCGGTCTTTTCCATCCAGTAGGGCGTGCGGGTGGTGAGCGAGGTCAGCGCCTCGTCGAAGCTCCATTCATTGGCGTGCACCTTCAGTTCCGGCAGCAGCCGCGCGGCGCGGTTGGCCATCAATGTATAGTGGATTTCGCGCGCCTTGGGCCGCGCATCCAGGAAGCCGGCCTGCACCACCATCTCTTCCAGATAGAAGGCCCAGCCCTCGATGCGCTGGCTGTCGATGAAGTTCAGGCGCGCATCGCGGCGGATCGGGCGGGAGTCGCGGCTGCGATACGCCATGTCGAAGATGTGGCCGGGCAGATTGTGGGCGCGCAACGTGCGCGGATCGCGATCCTCGGCCTCGCGGAAGAAGTTGCGCCCTTCCGGCGTGAACAGGCCGGGCGCCGCCGGATCGCGGTTCATCGGCATCACGTAGGGGCCCTCCGGCGGCGGCACCACCAGCCAATCGGGCACGGTCATGATGCCCTTGGCCTTCAGGAAGGCCAGCAGATCGCTGTCAGCCTCGCGGCGCAGGGCTTCAAAGCCGGCGAGATCGCCCACCATGGGCAGCATCGGCGTGGCGCGATGCTCGTGCTCTTCCATCTTCAGGAAGGCCATGGTGCGTTCCCACTCGCGTTCGCCCAGTGCCCGCATCTCGCTGTAATCATACGGGTACAGCAGCACATGGCGCATGTACCATTCAAACGCCGCGCGGCCGATGCCCGCTGCGCCGTCGGCCTTCTGCGCC
>JALOSK010000200.1 GCA_025458465.1 Sandarakinorhabdus sp.
CGGCTGCGTGGGCGTGGTGCTGGTGACAAGGGCGCGGGTGCCGGCCTTGTCCATCACCGCCTCGTGCCAGCCGCCAGCCGCCGTCAGCCGCACCGGCTGCGCGCCGGGGCGGCGCCAGTCGAGCGCATAGAGATGCTTTTCCAGCGTGGAATCGGCAAAGCCGGTGAACCACATCCGGCCCTGTTTCTCGTTGACGCCCACCAGTTCATCCACGGCCCAGCGGCCGCGCGTGAGTTGCTGCGCCGTGCCGCCCGACAGGCGATACAGGTGGCGATGGCCGTCACGCTCGCTGGCCCAGATGATGCTGCCATCCTTCAGCGGTCGGAAACTGTTGTGCAGGTTCACCCAGGTCTTCGCCGTCTCGCTGGCGATCACGCGGGATGTGCCGGTGGCCGGATCGACGGCCAGGATATCCAGCCGCTGCTGATCACGCGCCAGACGCTGCACATAAAGCGTGCGCGCATCCGGCGCCCAGGCGACGCGGGCGACATAGATGTCCCTGCTCGGCCCTAGATCGACCTGCACGCGGCCCGAACCATCGGGGTTCATCAGCCACAGCGAGACATCGGCGTTGGCGGTGCCGGCGGCCGGATAGGCCTGCGTGAACAGGCGCGTGCCATCGGCGCCGATGGCGGCGCGCGTCACCAGCTTCACCGGCGTTTCATCAACGCGCGCCACGGCGATGCGGCGGTCGTCCGGCGCCCACCAATGGCCATCGAAGCGCGCCAGTTCCTCCTGCGCGATGAACTCGGCAACGCCCCAGCTGATCTTCGCATCCGCCTCGCCGGCCAGTCGCGTTTCGGTGCCGGTGGCCAGGTTGGCGACGAACAATGCACGATCGCGCACGAAGCTGGCAAAGCCGCCCCTTGGTGACAGTTGCGCATCGGTTTCGGTGGCCGCCGTTTTCGTCAACTGCCGTGCATTGCCATCCAGCGCGGCCAGCCACAGATCGCCATCCACCGGCACCAGCAGGCTTTGCGCATCGGGCGCCCAGTCATAATCGGTGATGCCCTTCACGTTGGCGATGCGCTGGCGTTCGCGGTTCATGCGCTCGGCCTCTGAAAGCGGCCCGCCGGCCAGCTTCGCCGAATCGACCAGCATCCGGCTCTGCCCGGTGCGCGTGTCGAACGCCCACAGATCGAAGCGGTCCTGATCGTCGGCGCGGTTTTTCAGCAGCGTGGCCAGCCGGCCATCGGGCGACAGCTTCAGGACGCGCGGTTTCGCCCCGGTGAGCGATGGTGAGGCGAACACGCGTTCAAGGCTGAGCGGTTCGGCCGCCGCCGCAGGGCTGGCCAACAGGCCTGCCGCCAACAGTGTCTTCATCACGCTTTGCATCGCCGGTTCTCCTGCACCCATTGCTGCCCCAGCCAGACGGGATGGGCAAATGTGACATTCGTGCGTCAATGCCGCACCCTTGCCGCTGCGCCAAGTGACTGCTAGCAGTGGCACAACAGCGGCAATCCGCTGCCATTTTCCGGGCTTCCCGCGCTGCCGCCGCTTTGCTGGCCGGTGTTTGGCGGGACAGGCCGGATGATTTGAATGCCGCCGCCGGCGCCTTGGCCCTTGCCATTGGCCGTGCGGACACGAGTTGCCAGGGACGCGGATGATCGGACGGAACGACAGGGTGGAAGAGCGGGGCGCCATGCGCCTGCAGCGCGCCACCACTGCCGCGCTCCGCACCGCCGCGCCCGCCAGTTTCAACCAACATCATCCATCCCGCCGGCGTCCTGCCGGCCTTTTCATGCTGCGCCCCATTTCGGCTTCGCCTCTGGCGAAGCCGCGTGCGCGCGCCACGGAGCCTTTCCATGTCCCAACGCATGCTTATCGACGCCCGCCACCCGGAAGAAACCCGGGTGGCCGTTGTCAACGGACAACGCATCGAGGAATTTGATTTCGAATCGGCTGACAAGCGTCAGCTGAAGGGCAACATCTATCTCGCCAAGGTCACCCGGGTCGAACCGTCGCTGCAGGCGGCCTTCGTCGAATATGGCGGCAACCGCCACGGCTTCCTCGCCTTCAGCGAAATCCACCCCGACTATTATCAGATTCCCAAGGAAGATCGCGACGCCCTCCTGCGCGAGGAAGCCGAGCTGGCCGCCGAGGAAAACGGCCACGACGAGGATGACGATGGCGACGATGTCCAGGAAGCTGGTGGTCATCATGACGAGCCATCGGAATCGCTGCGCCGCAAGCGCATGGCGCTGCGCCGCCGCTACAAGATCCAGGAGGTCATTCGTCGCCGTCAGGTGATGCTGATCCAGGTGGTGAAGGAAGAGCGTGGCTCCAAGGGCGCTGCGCTCACCACCTATCTCAGCCTTGCCGGCCGCTATTGCGTGCTGATGCCCAACACCGCCCATGGCGGCGGTATCAGCCGCAAGATTTCCAACCCGGCCGATCGCAAGCGCCTGAAGCAGATCATGGCCGATCTGCGCCTGCCGGCCGGCATGGGCGCCATCGTGCGCACCGCCGGCCTGAAGCGCAGCGCCGCCGATATCCGCCGCGATTTCGATTATCTCACCCGCCTGTGGGACGAGATCCGTGAAAAGACGCTGGCCAGCCAGGCCCCGGCGCTGATCCACGAGGACAGCAGCCTGATCAAGCGCGCCATCCGCGACATCTACAATCGCGAGATCGAACAGGTGCTGGTGGAAGGTCGTGGCGGTTACGAGGCGGCACATCGCTTCATGTCGATGCTGATGCCCACCCACGCGCCGAAGGTGGTGGAATATGAAGGCACCGTGCCGCTGTTCCAGCGCTTTGGTGTCGAAGGCCAGCTTGAGGGCATGTACCAGCCGGTGGTGCAGCTGAAATCCGGCGGCTATCTCGTCATCAATCCCACCGAAGCGCTGGTGTCGATCGACATCAACTCCGGCCGCTCGACGCGCGAATATGGCATCGAGGAAACCGCCACCAAGACCAACCTGGAAGCCGCCGAGGAAATCGCCCGCCAGCTGCGCCTGCGCGACATGGCCGGCCTGGTGGTGATCGACTTCATCGACATGGAGAACAACTCCAACGTCCGGAAGGTCGAAAAGGCGATGAAGGAGGCGCTGAAGAATGATCGCGCCCGCGTGCAGATCGGCCGCATCTCCAGTTTCGGCCTGATGGAAATGAGCCGGCAGCGCCTGCGCACCGGCATATTGGAGGCCTCCACCCACGTCTGCCCGATGTGCGAAGGCACCGGCATGGTGCGCGCCGTGGCGTCGGCCGCGCTGGCGGCCCTGCGCGCGCTGGAAGCCGAAGCCCTGCGTGGCCGCCACAGCGATCTGGTGCTGCGCGCCGGCGAGGAAGTGGCCGTCTATCTGCTCAACCGCAAGCGCATCGAACTGGCGGAACTGGAAGAGCTGTATGGCGTCTCCATCCTCACCCGCCCGGATGACAATCTGATCGGCCCCAATTTCGAGATCGACGCAGGCGGCCCGCCGCCATCGAAGAAGGTGGAGATGGCGCCGCTGCCGCCGGTCGTGAAGATCATCGACGATGCCGACGAGGCGCGCGAAGACGACGACGACGGCGACGAGCGCGATGAAGACGGCGGTGAGGATCGCGGCGAACGCAAGGACGGCCGCAAGAACGGCCGCCGCCGCCGCCGCCGCAGCAAGCGTGATGACGAAGGCGTCGAGGCTTCCGAGGCGGCAGAAACCGCTGGCGCCGAAGCTGGCGAGGCGGATGACGGCGACGATGATGGCGCTGAGGACGGTGAGGCGGCCGAAGCCGGCGAATCCACCGACAAGAATGGCAAGCGCAAGCGTCGCCGCCGTGGCCGCCGTGGCCGTCGCGGCAATGGCGAGCGCAAGCCCGAGGGCGAGGAAAGCGCCGCTGAAACGGCGAGCGAAGCCGAAGCGCCGGAAGCCGCTGCCGCTCCCGTGGCCGAAGAAGCGCCCGCGAAACCCAAGCGCACCCGCCGTCGCAAGACGGATGTGACCGCAGACGCGCAAGCGCCGGCCGAAGTGGCGGCGCCGGTTGAGGTGGCCCCAGCCGTTGAGGCGCCCGCCGCCGAAGAGGCGCCGGCCAAGCCCAAGCGCAGCCGCAAGAAGGCTGCGCCGGCCGAAACCGTGGTTGCCGAGCCCGCGCCCGAACCGGTTGCAGACGTTGTGCCGGAAGCGCCGGCCGAAGACACAGCGCCGGCCAAACCGAAGCGCACCCGCAAGAAGCCGGCCGCCGCAGCGGCCGCACCGGAAACGCCGGTGGTGGAAACCGCAGCGCCGGAAATTGCAGCACCTGCGGCTGCCGAGCCGGAAGCCCCAGCCGAACCCGCCCCGCCGCCGCGCAAGGGCTGGTGGCAGCGCACATTCGGGAACTGATTGGCGGCACCTGATCGTGCCATGCCGGCGCCGCCTCAGGGCAGCGCCGGCA
>JALOSK010000201.1 GCA_025458465.1 Sandarakinorhabdus sp.
TGGGGAAAGCGGAAACGGCGGGGGCCGGCAGGGTCAGGCCCAGCCCCCGCCTACCAGCCGCACCGGGGGCAATCGGCGCAGCAGGATGGGAATTCAGGCGGCGGCGGGATCCGGGCCGGTGCCGTGCGCTTCGATCAGGGCGATGATGTCAGCCTTCTTGGCGCCAGCCGGCAGCGTGAGGCCCAGCTTGTCAGCCAGCTCCTTCAGCTCGGCCACGCTCAGCTTGCCATGATCGGTGATCTCTTCGCCGTCCGTTTCGGCGGCGCGGCCATGGCGCACCAGGAAGGCGGCCGTTTCGGCGTCCACATCGGTGGGGATCGCCAGCACGGCGCCGGCGGCCACATGCCCACCAGCCACCAGGCAGGCATCCAGAATGGTGATGCTCTTCATGGTCTCAGCTCCCGGCTGGGCAGGCGGGCCGGTTGTGTTTACCGGCCCGCCCCCATTGCTCAGCGCCGCTTACGCGGTGGCGTCCGTGATCGCGGCGAAGGACGCGAGACGGCGCAGCGCGCTGTCCACATCCTGCATCGCCACGAAGCGGGTGGTGCCGGTGGTGCTGCTGGTGAACGGATCAACCAGCAGATCCAGACCGCCCCACATGCCGATGATCAGATCGGCAAAGTTGCCGAAGATGATCGCCGAAAGGTTGGTGCCGGTGCCCTTGGTCAGGGTGCGCGGCACCTGGTTGGAAGCGATGGCGCGATAGCCGTTCACTTCATTGTCGCGCCAGATGCCCAGGCCGTTGGTGGCGCCCAGCTCGGCCGTCTTCTTCAGGCGGCCACGCTGCGCCGCGTTGGTGAGATAGGCAGAGGTCGGCACATCGGCGTTGGCGTTGCCCACCACGGTTTCCAGATCCACGATGTGATCCCAGGTCGCCGGGCCACCGTTGGTGCCGATCGCCACCGAACCGATGCCGGCGGTCTGCAGGATGCCGCGCGGCTGGCCGGCCGAACCGGAACCGTTCAGCGCGCCCAGATCGATGGCCAGGGCCAGCACCTGCGCCAGATCGTTGCGCACGAAGGCTTCCACCGAAAGGCTGCTCTGCAGCATCAGGCGGCGGCTCACATCCACGAATGCGGCCACCGTCTTCGGGCCCATCCCCACCTGATCAAAGGCCTGCTGCGATTCCGCCGGCGCGTTGCCTTCGGTCACCCAGGCTGCGGTGGCGGCGCCGGTCTGGCGCGGAATCGCCACGTTGCCGCTCAGGCCTTCCAGCATGGTGGCACCGGCCTGCATCACCGACATGCGGTTGCGCAGGATATCGATGAAGCTGGTGGCCAGCAGATCGGTCTGCACCGTGTTGCCGCCTTCAGTGGCGGTGCCCACGGTGAGGTCGCGCCGTTCCGCACCGTTCACGCCGCGGATCAGCACTTCATTCGGGATGGTCACGCCGCGCAGCTCGCCGCCCTGGTTGCCTACCTTCTTGGCGGCTTCGGCGCTGGCTTCCAGTTCGAAAGCAGCGGCGGCCTGGGCGGAGCGATCATTCGGATTGGCCAGGGCGCGCATCAGGCGCACCATGGAGAAGCGGGCCACATCCTTGCCGGTCAGGCCGATGTTGCCATCGCCGCGCTCTTCGCCCGCCACCTTCAGCGGATTGGCAGCATTGCCGCCCAGGGCGCGCAGCTCTTCCTCGCGGGCGATGCGCTTTTCAAAGCTCCGGTGCTCCACCAGCTTGGCGGCATAGTCCTTTTCTTCGGCCTCGGTCAGGTCGCGGTTCTCGGCCTTGGCGCGGTCGTTGATCTCACGCGCGGCATCAATCGCGGCCTTGCCGGCCGCGCGCAGTTCGGCGATGGTCTGCATCGTTTTCTCCTCTTCGGTTGCGGGCGGCTACCGTTGGCCCGGGCTGCCCTCGCCCGGCGGCACTCTTGGCTCAGCCGAAGCTGGCGAGTTCGATTTCGCGGGCGCGGGCGCGGTGGCGGATATCAGCCTCGCGCCGGTGGAAGGCCTGCAGTTGCGCCTGCGCCTTGGCCAGATGTTCCGCGCGCAGCGCCACCGAGGCATCAGGATAGGCCGGGAAGGTCACAGGGGCGACATCGTAAAGCCGCTCCACGCGCTGGATCGTGCGCAGGATCACGCCATCATCCATCCGGTCCCACCGATCGCCGTTGATGGCCACGGTGAAGCTGAAGCTGGATTGGCTCACCCGGCCATCGTTGATGAAGCTGGCCACCTGGCGCGAGCATTCGTCATCGGCCAGATCGAATTCATAGCGCAGGCCGATCTCGTCCACCGAAAGCCGCAGGCTGCCGGCGCTGGTGCGGGCCAGCGGCATATTCGGATCGTGGTTGAACAGCGCCACCACGTCCTGCTCCAGCACGCCATCAAAGGCGCCCGGCTCGATCACTTCCACAAACCCGCCCAGCGGCTGGCTGCGCACGCCAAACTTTGCGGCATAGCCGATCACGCCATCGGCCGCGCTGATGTCCACGCGCGTGCCATCGTTCAGGGCCGGATCGTTGGCAAAGCGCAGCTCGATGCCCGCGCACACCGCCGAGCGAAGCCTCTGTTCCATCACCTACTCCTCGGTATTGCCCGGCAGCTGGCCGGCAGTGGATTGCGCCGCGTTGGCGTTGCCAGGCGTGAACACCTGATCGCCTTCCGGGCCGATGGATGGCAGGCCCAGCCGGCGCCGGGCTTCGTTGATGGTGAAGATGCCCCACTGCCGGCCGGCGCCCAGCGCCTGCATCCGGCTGGGCAGATCGCCCTGCAGCAGCTCTTCGGTCGGCATGCGCAACTTCACCCGGCCCCGGTCGCGCTCGGCAGGCAGCTTGATGTTGGCCTCCTGCACCGCCTGCTCGATGTGCGGCTCGATGCAGTCGATCACGTAGGAAATCTGGCCCTGCTCCACGTTGTTGTATTTGGCGCCGTCCATCTCGCTGAGCTTGTGCAGCGGCATGTCAAACATGCGGGCGATCTCGGCCACGCCGTAGCGCCTGGTGGCAATGAACTCGGCATCGCCCAGCGGCATGCTCAGCGCTTCAAAGCTCATGCCCTCTTCCAGCACGGCGATCTTGCCGGCGTTGCTGGCGCCCTGCCAGATCTCGCTGATCTGTTCGCGCAGACGGGCAGCAGCCTCGGCGCCCAGCTCGCCCGGGTGCTTTGCCACCCCGGAGAACTTGGCGCCGTTCCGGTAAAAACCTTCGGTGAAGGCCTGCATTTCCACGGCGGTTTCCACGGTGGCGCGGTGCATGGCGATAACGGAAAGGCCTTCGATTCCGTTGAAGCCGGGCGCCATCAGGTGGAAGATATCTTCGTCCGCCAGCTCGCGGCCGCCCACGCGATAGATCTTCTTGCCGGCCTTGTACTCGGGCACCACGTCCTGGCTGAGCAGGGGGAACAGCGCCACCGCTTCGCCGCTGCGCGCATCGCGCTGGATCTCGGCATAGAAATTGCCCCACAGCAGCTTGCGCAGATAGGCGATGTGCCAGAAATTGTAGGCCGTCTGATAGTTGTTCGGCCGCTGGCCCACCATGTAGCTCAGCGGGGTGGTCTTCAGCGGGCGCGGCCGGTCCGGATCCTGCTCGTCCACAAAGAACTTCGGCAGCGTGGCATTGGTCTTGGCGATCTTGTCCACGCAGGCATAAACCGCCGGCACACCCATGGCGCGGCGCGGGCTGCTGATGGTGCCATCGGTGCTGGCCGTGAAATTGTGCTGCTGGCGCCAGACCTGCACCTGGCTCCAAAAGCTGCGCTGCTCGCTGCGCGCCGGGGCAGCCCGGCGGATCTCAAAGCCGAGGATCCTCATAGCACGATGACCCCCCGCTTTTCATAAACCGACTTCTTGGCCTTCGGCGTCTTCATCGCCGCGGCGCCGGCCACCATGGCCACGGTGATCAGGCCATCGATGCGGCCGCGGCTGTTGGCCTTGTCGAAAAACCGATTGCCGGTGGCGTCCGTCTTCAGCGCGGCGTTGCTGGCGCAGGCGGTGGTCACCGGGTTGGCATCGATGATCACCGTGCCGGCGCGCAAGCCATCGTCCAGCGCCTCGATGCTGGTGGGCATCGATAGCTGCTTGTCGCTGAAAACGATCTTCGATCCCTGCGCGTGCGGCACCATCATCAGGCCTTGGCCCGGCCGTTCATCGGCGCCCTTGAAGCGCCAGGCCGCCAGCCCGATGCGCTCGCAGGCCTCCAGGAAATCCCCGATCTTGGCCACGTCAAAGGCCATGAACTGCACATCCTGCTCGGCGAAGAGCTGGCGCACCTGCTCGGCCACATAGTCCTTGCTGATGATCGCGCCCGGCACCACCGTGATGTAGCCCTGATCCCGCCACAGCGGATAAGGCATGCCATCCTGCCGCGCCCGGGTTTCCAGGTTGGCCTCGCAGGTCCAATACCAG
>JALOSK010000202.1 GCA_025458465.1 Sandarakinorhabdus sp.
GCGCTGGGCGGCATTGCGCAGCGGCTGGGCCTGTTCATCGCCGGCAACGCCTATGAGACCGACCGGCATTTTCCGGACTTCTATTTCCAGACCAGTTTCATCGTGGCGCCGTCGGGTGATGTCGTGCTGCGTTATCGCCGCCTGCTGTCGATGTTCGCGCCCAGCCCGCACGATGTGTTCGATCGCTACCTCGATGCCTATGGCGCAGAGGCGCTGTTCCCCGTCGCCGATACGGAAATCGGCAGGCTGGCGGCGATCGCGTCAGAAGAAATCCTCTATCCTGAAATCGCCCGCTGCCTGGCCTTCAAGGGTGCAGAGATCTTCTGTCATTCCAGCTCCGAAATCGGTTCGCCGCTGGCCACCGCAAAGGACATCGCCAAACGCGCCCGCGCCTTTGAAAATGCCGCCTATGTGGTTTCGGCCAACACCGCCGGCATCGCCGGCTCCGCACTGCCGCTGATGAGCGCCGACGGCAACAGCCAGATTGTCGGGCCAACGGGCAAGCTGCTGGCGCAATCGGGCAGCGGCGAGACGTTCACCGCCTTTGCCGAAATCGACATCGCCCACCTGCGCCAGCAGCGCCGCACGCCGGCCATGGTCAACAGCCTCGCCCGCCAGCGACCCGGCCTGTTTGCGCCGGCCTATGCCGCGGCGGTCGAGAACTTCCAGGCCGGCAACCAGATGCTGAGCGGCGGTCAGCCACAGGTGCCGGACCGCGAGCAGTTCCTGCAGATGCAGCGTGATGTGATCGGAAAATTGTCAAAGGCAGGCGTGATATGAAGCACCGAACCGTCGCCGGCACCATCCGTTACACCAGCATGAAGCCGGGCATGGAAGGCCAGGAGCGCGGCCGCGAATCCTTCCGCTTCACCCATCACGCCGATGGCAGCGTGATCCTGCGCGCCAGCTGCGAGATCGAAGAGCCCGATCCCACGGTGCTGCGCGATGTCATCTATCATCTTGGCCCCGACATGGTGCCGCTCAACCTGCATGTGCATCTGACCGTGGGCGACGCCTATATGGGTTCAGGCTGGATGCGCCATGATCCCGCGACCGGCGTGCTGGAATGCGAAAGCGAAAGCCCCTCGCTGGGCCGCATTGCGCAGACGCGGCCGGCGGATGGCGCGTTCGATGCCTTTGGCACCCACCCGGTGGTGGGCGACGGCTATCTGGCGCGGGCCATGGACCTGACGAAAGGCCCGCATCGCCGGCTGATGCGGGTGTTCCTGCCTTCGCCCGATCATCGCGGTGCCACGCCGCCGCTGATTGCCGAGGTGAAAATCAACCTCGAATATGTCGGCGATGAAGAAAAGACCGTCACGGCCGGCACCTTCAAATGCCACCACTTGCGCTTTGTCGATGATTCCGCCGGCGGCATGGGCGGCAAGACCCACCCGGATTACGACATCTGGGTGACGGCGGATGACGACTGCATCCTGGTTTACGGCAGCATCGACGGCTACATGATGAACCGTTATGAGCTGATCGAACTCAAGCGATAAACATTCCTCCCCAAACGCGTTTGGGGAGGATCTCACGCGCCTCGGATCGGCGCGAACATCCGGTCGATAAACGCCTTCAGCCTGGCGTCGCGGTCGACGGTCTCGCCGCCGCGCGCTTCTTCCAGCGCCAGCAGCCGTTCTTCCTGCACCCATAGTTCCTGGGCCATGTTCATCACCACCGCCACGAAACGGTCCATCGCCGGATCGGCGAAGAAGCGCGCGTTGCCGGCGTCGTCATAGAGACCGGGCGGGGTGTCATCGGGGCGCGGGGTGTCGCTCACTGTTTTCCCAATCACTTCTTGAAGGCGCCGAAACCGAACCACATCACGCCTTCGGCCAGCCGGCCGGTGGTCGCCTGCCCCACGGCTTCGGCGGCTTCGGTGGCGATCATGTCGGCAATCGCCTGTTCGCCATAAATGCCGATCGAGGGCACGACGAACTGGACATAATCGGCCGGCGCAAAGCCTGCCGCCGCGCAGAGTTCGGGTGGTTTTTCATCACGATAGCCCTTGTAATAGGGCTCCTCGTTATACCAGCTGTCCCAATCGAGGTAGAAGCCGTCAAAGGCGCTCATTTCGGCATTGGGCGGCAGTTCCATGTGCAGCATCAGGCCGCCGGGCCGCAGCACGCGATACGCCTCGGCCAGTGCCGCCGCCCGTTGCTTCTTGGACAATTCGTGCAGGAACATCGAAGACCAGACGAGATCAAAGCTGGCATCGGGAAAGTCCAGCCGATCCGCGCACATCTGCACGAATTCCACATCCTGGCCCTGCATGGCAGCACGCGCCGCGCCATAAACCAGCCCGCCCGGTGCCGCATCGATGGCGATCACGTCTGCAGCTGGATAGGTCTGCTTCCAAGGCAGGGTATTGTGGCCGATGGTGGCACCGGTATCAAGGATGCGGCGGGGCTGGAAATCCGGATATTTCAGGCTGATATAGCGGCTCATCGACAGGCCGATATCATCCAGATTGGCGCCCATCAGCCCCATCGAAAACACCGCCAGCCCGCGATCATAAACAGCGCCGGCTTCCACCGTTTCGCCGCCGCGCGTGTAGCTGCCGGGCATCAGATGCACGTCGATGGCGCCAACATTCTTCGGCACCGCCAGCGCCGGGTTCAGCTTTACCTTGCCCGCGGCCGCCGCGGCGGCGCTGGCCAGCCGCCCGGCTTCCCGTTCCACGCTGTCGGCAACGCTGGCCCACACCATTTTCTGGGCCTGCACCCGCATGGCGGAATAGATGTTGAAGGCCGGATCACCGCGCAGCGCCTTGTGGGCCTCGCTGCTGGTTTGCGGCGGCTTGCCATGCGCCCGTTCCCAGGCCGGGGCGGCGCGGCGATCATATGCCGCCTTCAGATCGCCGGCCAGATCGTTGAGGATCAGGCTGCGCAGGCCCGACACGAAACGGCCGCGCGCCGCTTCATCGGCCGTCAGGTCAGGCTTCATGCCATGCCGCAGTTCCACATTCATGGTTTGGCCCCTTCGATCTGTGCAATGCCGTCCGCAGCGAACGGCACCTTGTACCCATTGTCGCCCACCTTGCCGACCATGTCAGCCCGCAAGGGTGCTTCCGGATAGACGGTGACAATATAATCCCCCGCCGACGGGTTCAGCCGCAGCGGCTTGATCTTTTCCTGATATTCCTTCGAGAACCAGAAGGCGCGGGCGTTGGCCATGCACGGGAAGCGCACCATCAGATTGACATAGCCCTTGGGCGCATCGCCTTCGAAGATCGCCTGCGGGAAGGCCAGATTGACATAATAGCCGCCGAGTTTCTGATACAGCCCGCTGTCGGCAATCGCCTTGCCATAGGCCAGCATGCGCGCCCGGTCGTGCGTCGGGCCAGAAACCACCATGATCACCGGCGCATCGCACGGCGCTGCCGCCGCCACCGCCATCAGCATCACGCCTGCCAGCATCACGGCCGCTCCTCGTTGCACAGAGTCCATTTCCACGGGCTGCCGCCCTGAAACCATTGCCAGGTCCGCGCCCGGGTGCGCCGGTCCGCCGCCAGCACGATCATCTCGACATAATAGGCATCGGCCACGTCGCGCCGGTCGAGCCGCAGCATCAGCACATCGTCGGCCGTCTGCCAGCATGGCCAGCAAAACGGTCGGTCTCCCAGCGCAGCCGATCACCCACCAGTGTGCCGCCGAATTCATAGGTCGCGGTGCGGCCATCATCCCAGATCAGCTGGTTGTGCTGGACATAATGATGCGGGCCGGCGTCCGGAAACTCGCACCATGTTGTCACTTTGCGCGCATCGATCAACGCCCCATCGGCGGAAAAATCGCGATACCAACCCTGCCAATGGCCTTCATGCAACAGCATCGCGGGCATCACGGCCGCCAGATCGGCACGATTGCCCATCAGCCACCCTGTTCGGCATAGGCCGCCAGCGGCAGGGGCTGGCCGGTCTGGATGATCAGCGCCTGGGCGCGGAAGAAGCGCAGGAAGCCTTCGTCACCCATGCGGCTGGGGCCAAGCCCGCTGGCCTTCTGGCTGCAGTTGGCTGCATCCCACACCATCGAGGTGAGCGAACCATCGTTGATCGAGATGGCGCCGGCTTCCAGCTGGGCCGCCACCGCTTCGGCGGCGTCGCGCGGGCCGACCACAGCGGCCGACAGGCCATAAACACTGTCGTTGGCCATCTGAATGGCATCGGCGACATCGTCATAGAGGGTGACAGGGATGACCGGGCCAAAGGTCTCCTCGGTCATCAATGTCATGTCGGCGGTCACATTGATCAGCACGGTTGGCCGCATATACCAGCCGCCGCCAAGCTGTTCGGGTTTGCCGCCGGCAAGCAGCGTCGCGCCCTT